>JAJBBL010000084.1 GCA_020532365.1 Candidatus Cloacimonadota bacterium
AAACTTGAGAAACAGATTGACGACGCTAAATTGAAAAAGATTGCAACCTGGGCTCGACTTTTTAATCACGGACAAGAAAACGTAGCTAAACAAGAGTATGACTCAGCCTTAGAAGAGTTTCAAAAGCTGGCAGAACTTACACCGGATAGTACTAAAATCTATATAATGCTCGCTTCAATTCATCAGGCTAAAGATGAAGGGGATACAGCTGCTGAATATTTTCAAAAGATAACTGAAATGGATGAAAGTGATGTCGTCTCCAGAAAAAATCTGGCAATCCACTATTTTCAAGCACAAGATTATGCAAACGCTCTCAAATGGTACGAGAGAGTAATAGCGTTGGAGCCGGAAGAGGGTGATAACTATTTTTGGGCTGCAGTAGTCCTGATGAGTAGTAATGAGCTTGAAAAATCCTTGACTTATTTCGAAAAAGCATATGAGCTTGACAACGATAATCTCGATGCTATGCAATATGCAGCTAATGTCGCAATAAACCTTAAACAGATGGATAAAGCTGTTCTCTATTTCCAAAATATGGTAGAGGGTGATCCAGAAAACGAAGAGCTACTCCTCAACCTGCTCTATACTATGAGCGGAACCGAAGACTTTAAGGGGATGGTTGAGTATGGTCAGAAATTGTATAACCTTAACAACCAATCGGTTGAAGCGGTACAATTTGTTGTTTTAGGCGCTCGAAAGATAGACAATAAAGAGCTTGAGAAAAAGTTTATTAAAATCTTAGAACAACTAAGTAAATAGATCTAATTTTTATCAGACCTACTGCCGGTCAAAAACGACTTTTTAATGTGCGAGAGTGGTGAAATTGGCAGACGCGCTGGATTTAGGTTCCAGTAGGAGTAATCCTGTGGGGGTTCGAGTCCCCCCTTTCGCACCATTATTTCTTCATTGTAAAGTGAAATAGCTTAGGAGTAACATAGATGAAATACGAAATTAAAGATGTAAATCAATGTATTAAAGAACTGAAGGTGATTATCCCTGCAGAAAGAGCACAGGCAGACTATCGAACTGTGCTCGGTCAATTTAAAAACTACGCAACTGTGCCCGGATTTAGAAGAGGAAAAGCACCGATGTCAATGGTGGAAAACCTTTTTGGTGAGAAAGCAAAAGAGTCTTACCTCCAAGAAAAATTGAATGAATATTACCTCGAAGCACTGAAAGAGAGTGAGATTATCCCAATGTTTGAAGGGTACCCAACAGACGTAACGTGGGACAAAGGTCAGGACTTAACCGCTACCTTCAGAATCGAAATTAAGCCACAGCCCGATATTGCTAAACACAAAGATTTAGAAATAGAATATACTGAGTTTGAATACCTCGAGAGTATGAGGGATGACTCCATTAAAGGGACTCTTGATAGGATTACCGATCCTGAAATAATCGATGGTCCAGTCGAAGAGGGCGACGGTGTTGCAGTGACCTTGGTCGACAAATATGGGGGAGAAATAGGACCTCAGTTTTTGTTTATCGGACAAGGAAACTTTGGTGAACAGTTAGACGACCAACTTTTAGGGTTAATGGTTGGTGATTCATTTGAGGGTGAAATGATCTTAGGTGAAGATACTAAAGAGGGTAAGATAACTATTGATGAGATAAGAAGAACTGTACTCCCTGAACTGACTGATGAGATTGCTAAAGACTTAGATTATGATTCAGCTGCCGATATGCTTGAAAAAGTGGAGCAAGATATCAGAAAACAGGTAGAGCAAGCTAACCGCGAGGGTAAAAAAGCGGCTCTGTTGGCAAAACTTGTCGAACTCAACCCGTTTGACGTGCCACCTACTGCAGTCTACTCATACGCAATGAGTATGGCAGAACCTTACGCCAAGATGATGAACCAAGCTGCTGAAGAGTTAGCCAAATATTTCACCGAAAGGGCTGAAAAAGAGATGAAATACTTCTACACTATTAGAGACCTTGTTGAAAAGCTGAATATAGAGGTGAACGATGAGGATAAACAAGAGTTGATCAAAGAGTATGCTGAGCAATCACAGCTCACTGTAGAAGAGTATTTGGAAAGGAACCCCGGTGTAACAAACAAAGAAGATTTCGTTTATAGTGTGAAAGACAGAAAAGTAGTTGACTATCTGATAGGACAGAATACATTCATTCCTAAGAAGGTTGAAGAAGTTAAACCTGAAGAAAAAGAAGATAGTGACGAAGAAAAGGAGTAAAATGATGTCTTATGTTCCGATTGTAGTAGAGCAAAGTGGGCGTACTGAGAGAGCTTACGATATTTATTCACGTCTATTAAAAGATAGAATTATCTTTCTCGGTTCTGCAATTAACGATACTATAGCCAATCTGATCATAGCTCAGTTGCTACACTTAGAGGGAGAAGCGCCCGATAAGGATATCTATATGTATATCAACTCGCCAGGTGGGTCCGTGACCGCTGGGTTGGCGATTTATGATACAATGCAATATATCAAACCAGACGTTAGTACCCTCTGTATAGGACAAGCAGCTTCAATGGGAGCCCTTCTCTTGGCAGCAGGGGAGGATGGTAAAAGATTTGCCCTCCCTAATAGTAGAATTATGATCCACCAACCTATGGGTGGTGTGCAAGGACAAGCTACCGATATCGATATTCACGCTAAAGAAATTCTCTATCTTAAAGATAAACTAAATGGCATCTTAGCTAAACATACCGGACAGTCAGTCGATAAAATCTTGAAAGATACAGACCGTAACTACTTTATGAATGCGGATGAGGCTAAAAACTACGGAATAGTTGACGACGTTTTTGTTAACCGTAAATAAGGGGGATAATATGGATGGATTTACCGATAAATACAGTAAATTGCACTGCTCCTTCTGTGGGAAAAGCGAGGCTGAATCTAAACACTTGATTAAAGGGCTGACAGGTAATATCTGCGGTGATTGTATTAAAATGTGCTATACCATCGTGGAGGCTGACCATAAAGAACACCTCTATGATAGCTTCGTTCTTCCGACACCGAAAGAGATTAAAGACTTCCTGGATCAATATGTTATCGATCAAGATCCGGCAAAACAAACTATCGCCGTATCAGTCTATAATCACTATAAAAGAATATTTAAGCAAAAGAAAAATGATAAAGTAGAGATCGAAAAGAGTAATATCCTGATGATTGGACCTACCGGGTCAGGAAAAACACTCATCGCCCAAACTTTGGCAAAGTTTCTGAAAGTACCGTTCGCTATAGCTGACGCAACTACACTTACCGAAGCAGGATACGTCGGTGAAGATGTGGAAAATATCCTGGTTAGATTGCTCCAAAATGCCGATTATGACGTGGCAAGAGCCGAAAGAGGAATTATCTACGTTGACGAAATTGATAAGATAGCGCGTAAATCAGAAACACCATCCATCACCAGAGATGTCTCCGGTGAAGGGGTGCAACAAGCTCTACTTAAAATACTCGAAGGGGCTAAAGTAAACGTGCCGCCTAAAGGTGGACGTAAACACCCACACCAAGAGTTTATTGAAATTGATACAAGTAAAATACTCTTTGTCGTCGGTGGTGCCTTTTGTGGACTCGAAAAGATAATCAGACAGAGGCTCTATCAAAAGAATGTCGGTTTTGATGCCGATATTAGCGTGGATGATACCGATTCAGGAGAAATCTTCTTTGAAGTGATACCTGATGATTTGCTTAAGTTCGGACTCATACCTGAACTGGTGGGGCGACTACCAGTGACTACCGCTCTGACCGACCTTAGCGTCTCCGCATTGGTGGAAATCTTGACCAAACCTAAGAACGCTATCTGTAAACAGTATGAGAAACTCTTTGAGATGGAAGGGGTTGAACTTGAGTTTACTCCCGAAGCTCTCCAGAAAATAGCAGAGATGGCTTTGGAACATAAGACAGGAGCCAGGGGACTTAGGTCGATTATGGAAAAGATGATGCTCCCGATAATGTACCACATGCCAGACCAAGTTGGACTGGAAAAGTGCATTATTACTGAAGAGGTCTTGACAGAGAAAAAAGATCCTGAGTTTATCTACCGAGAGTTGAAAAAAGAGAGTATAGTCTAAATCTTGAAATATAGCTCGTCCACTATAAGGTGGGAAAGTGCTAAGACACAGTCCACCCCAGAGTTAGACGAGTCTTTCAAAATAATATGAATGTAACATCCCATCTCGCAAAACAAGATGGGATGTTTGCTCTATTAGAGAGGATTACGGAGTGAGAGGTATATGAGAGAAAAGAGTAAAGGGCGGCAGAAAAGTAGTGTTGCTCAACCGCCACAGATTTGTGATTTTACACAGCAAATGAGGCCCCAGTCGATCGTCGACAAAAAACTTAACGCCCTTATAGCCTTTATCCTGTTTGCCTTCTCATTAACCATATACTGGCTTACTCAAAACCGCTCGGTCACCTTTTGGGATGTTGGAGAGTATAT
>JAJBBL010000016.1 GCA_020532365.1 Candidatus Cloacimonadota bacterium
AACCCCGAACAGGATTAGTAAAAATACAACGACAATATTCTTTTTCATTGTAACCCTCCATGTTTTACTACACTGGTGATACAGTAAGATTTACTGCGTGCAAAATACGTATATTATATTAAAAAAGTCAAGAATAATCTAACGATAAGACGGTTTTAGACGTATATGGCAGATGGCTTTCGGGGAATGGACGGAGTAAGCCCTGTTCCTGCTAATAAACTCAACACATTAACAGGCAGAACTATACGGTTATTATATGTCTCAAATAGTTATGCTATATAGACTACAAACATATCTATTGGTCGTTTGGTGTAGAGTAATCAAGGCTGGATGACCAATTAATCACAAATAGCTTCACACTTTTCAATCTTTTGTTGCTGCCATCGAAAACAAAAAAGGGGATAGACCTTGTCCATCCCCTTTAGTTAAATCTGATTTATAGTTGTTAAAGCTTTATTTGTCCCAGATAAAGCCGTTACCGAAGTGTCCCCACTCAGCTGTTTTTTCAAACATAGGTTGCTTTAAGCTCAGGAATTCTGTTATTCCACGTGGGCTCAGATCATATCCTGTAATTTGTTCTTCTTTACCATCGATAATAGCGACAGCCATGACCGGTTCTACAACCCCAATTGCATAGGCTATGTAGACATAAACCTCTTTAGCCCCTTTCTGTCTAAGCAAGTCAACTGCAACTCTTCGTGCCATATATGCGCCACTACGGTCTACCTTTGTGGAGTCTTTGCCTGAAAACGCTCCACCGCCAATAGGGATACGAGGACCATAATTATCTACTACGAGTTTACGTCCGGTAAGTCCTGTATCGGCATCAAAACCGCCTAAGCTCCAGTCTCCAGCAGGATTGAAGTGAAGTCCACTACTTGGCAGTTTCACCTTCTCTTTATCAGCCCACTCAATAGCGAGTTTTGCCAAGGCGGTACTTTCAGCGTTTTGAAAGCTTGATACTACTGCGGAGATTTCCCCTTTCTCATTAAGGGTGATTTGAGTTTTGCCATCATAAGGGTATTTATCATATATAAAGCGACAGAGGCTTCGAGAGAGATAAGTCTCTTGAGGAATCATTGATTCGTTATCAGAGCAGGCGTAACCAACCATAATGCCTTGGTCACCTGCACCACCTATGTCAACCCCTTGCGCAATTTCGTGTGACTGGTTAACAACGTTTACTTGCACACCATATTTTTCGCCAGCTATTCTTCTGACTATGCTTAATATATCCACATATTTACTGGTAGTCATCTCACCTGTAACAGTTACAATACCGTGTCCACCCATAGTTTCTACTGCGACGCGTGAATTTGCATCTGTAGCGAGTGCGGCGTCGAGTATCGCGTCTGAGATTCTATCACAAATTTTATCCGGGTGTCTTGGCGAGACACTTTCAGCAGTTCTGATCATATAGCTCCTCCTTCGTAATCTAATAGGAGTTTTCAAAAAATGTTACATCTCATTTTAAGTCAAGGCAATAATGATGTTAGGAGGTGAGATATGATTCATCATTTCTTATTGTCGAGAAAAACTGCTCAATTTTTTACTGTTTATTCACAGAGTTTGGCACGTTAATTGCTTTACTATAGATAGATTTATTGATAGTTATGAGCTAAGTCAGCAGTTCACAGTACAATCGAGTCATCGCATAAAGCTTGACATTATAAGACATAGGTAAATAGTGGTTCGATTGATAAAAATATGTGGTAAAAACACTGTATAGAAAGGAGTTAGAATGCCAGTACCAAAAAGGAAAACGTCCAAAACGAGAAGAAACAAACGTAGGACGCACCAAAAGGCTGTAATGCCTACTTGGACAACTTGTCCAAACTGTAGTGAGGCTATGAGACCTCACCATATTTGCCAAAGCTGTGGCCATTATAAAGGGAAGCAGTTCTTACACGTTAAAGAATAATGCGAATTGCTTTAGACGCCTTCGGCTCTGATAATGCTCCGTTTCCAGAAGTAGAAGGGGCGGTTCAAGCCATTAACGAGAACTACTGTCAGCTGATCTATCTCGTTGGGAAAGAAGAGGTACTTAAAAGGGAACTGGAAAAGTACTTTTATGACAAAAGCAAGATCATAGTCGTTGATGCGCCCGATGTAATAAGTATGGACGATTCGGCCTCCACTTCAGCGAGGACGAAGAAAAACTCGTCCCTCGTAGTAGCTATTGAGTTACATAAGCGGGGTGAGGCGGACGCTATAGTGAGTGCAGGCAACACAGGAGCAGTAATGGCTGCTTCGCTGTTCACCTTAGGGCGTGTGAAGAATATACTTAGACCTGCTATTGCTCTCCCTTTTCCTACCCAGCGCAACAACGAGATCATCTTAGATGTAGGGGCGAACGTTGATTGTGAGCCGGAGCATCTGCTTCAGTTTGCTGTTTTAGGTAGTCTATACGCAAGAATAATGTTGGATGTGGAAGAACCTCGTGTATCTCTGTTAAGTATTGGAGAAGAGGATAGTAAGGGGAATAAGTTAATCAAAGCCGCTCACAGTCTTCTTATCCAATGTAAAGAGATAAATTTTGTAGGTAATATCGAAGGTAAAGACCTGTTAAGAGGGGTAACCGATGTTATTGTATGCGACGGATTTGTCGGTAACGTTATTCTCAAAACAGTCGAAGGGGCTGCACTCTCCATCTTCGCTATTATGAAGGAACAATTTCAGAAAGACTGGGTAGCAAAAATTGGTGCACTTCTCTCCTACCCCGTATATTCCTATCTTAAGAAAAAGCTTGACCACACTGAATATGGTGGTGCCCTTTTAGCTGGACTGAATGGCGTACCTATAGTAGCCCACGGTCGGTCAAACGCTAAGGCGATTAAGAATGCGATCAAAATTGCTTCCAAAATTGCCGACTCTGGTTTTGTTAACAAAGTTAAACTCCATTTTGAAGAGGTGTAAACTATGAGCCTTTATGATGCAAAAATCATAGGAACAGGTAAACATGTTCCGAGCCGAGTTCTCACTAATTTTGACTTAGAGCAAATGCTTGACACGAGTGATGAGTGGATAACTACCCGTACGGGTATGAAAGAGCGACGTATTGCTTCTGAAAATGAAGCTGCGTCAGATCTTGCTTACGAAGCTTCATTGAGAGCCATTAAAGCAGCTGGTATCAGAGCTCGTGATATCGATTTAATAGTAGTCGGTACTATTTCTCCCGACTACCCGTTCCCTTCAACCGCTTGTTTACTGCAAAAGAAGCTGGATGTGCCCGATTGCATAGCATTCGATCTTTCTGCTGGGTGTACCGGTTTTATCTATGCAGCAAGCGTAGCTCAACAGTTTGTCAGTACAGGCAAATCAAAAGTCGCCCTTGTTGTAGGGGTGGAAATACTCACTAAAATTACTAACTGGGAAGATCGCAATACAGCTGTCCTCTTCGGCGATGGAGCAGGAGCTGTCATTATGACCCGTACAGAATCGTCAGACATATCAAAAATCATAGACTTTGACTTGAGTGCCGACGGAACATACAGCGACCTTTTAATCCAACCTGCAGGTGGTTCACGGATGCCGGCAACTGTGGAAACAGTACAAAACAACAAGCACGTAGTAGAGATGGATGGGAATAAGGTCTACAAATTAGCTGTCAAATCAATGACTCAAAGCTGTGAACTGCTTCTTAAGCGCAATAACTTAAAAATAAATGCTATCGATTGGCTAATTCCTCACCAAGCAAACCTTAGAATAATTGAGGCAATTGGTAAAAGATTAGCAATCGACCCTGAAAAAGTGATCGTTACAATTGAGAAATACGGCAACACTTCTTCTTCAACCATACCAATCGCACTTGACGATTCTATTCGAAGTAACAGGATCCGCAAAGGTGATCTGGTTATCTTAGTCTCATTCGGAGCAGGCCTAACCTCCGGAGGAATCCTCTTTAGGTACTGATTTTTAATCAGTCCATAATTTTTTGTTTACGGATAGATCTATAGATCAAGGAGATTCATAAATGGCTTATAAGAATAAAAAAATCGCATTCGTCTTCCCTGGTCAAGGTGCCCAATATGTCGGAATGGGGATGGAATTTATTGATAAAAACCCGCAGTTGTTAGAACCTCTTAGAAGATTTGATCAAAGAAATGGTACTTCATTAGAAGAGGTTATAAGAAATGGTACGGATGAGGAGCTAAAAGAGACTCGCTATACACAACCTGCAATCCTTTACCATAGTATAATCGCTATGCAGTCTTTACTCAAAGAGATAGACTTGAAGCCAGACTACGTTGCTGGACATTCCTTAGGAGAAATTACCGCTCTTGTAGCTAACGGCGTACTCAACCTCGAAGATGCAATGTATTTGGTCCATAAACGAGGCGAGTTTATGATTAAAGCTAAT
>JAJBBL010000205.1 GCA_020532365.1 Candidatus Cloacimonadota bacterium
ACCTTTCAAGTACGTGATGGGATTATCTCTCACGACGGAGAAGTGCATAACACAAGAGTTGCGCCTAACCGAGATAAGACTGAAGCTGATATAATTCACTATATCAAAAGCCGTAAGGATGGTAAACACGTCGATAACTGGTTTCCAGCTACCTTAGAAGGGTGTGTAGTTAGATTTTCTGATACTATAGCCTATATCGGACAAGATATTGAAGATGCGGTTAGACTTAATATCCTAAAAATTGATGAGCTGCCAGAAGACTGCACAAACTACCTTGGCAACACTAATAGCGACATAGTCGATACCCTGATTAAAAATGTGGTCTTAAACAGTTTTCAGAAAGACTATATCTCGTTTGATGAGGAGACCTCTTTCTACCTGAAAAAGCTTAAAGACTTCAACTACGAGCGGATTTATCAGAATGATGAGGTTAAGATTTACAATGAAATCATCTACCGAACTATGGGTTTACTGTTTGAAAAATATATAGACGATATTAAAAAAGATAGACAAGAGTCTAAAATCTTTAAACAATTCCTTGAAAACAAAGATAAGAGGTATATGGAGAGCCATAGCGAAGCTGAAAAAGCGAGAGACTTTATCGCTACTATGACCGATAGATACTTCAATGAGGAAGCTAAAGATTATTTAATACCCTGGAAATAAGGAGAGAATAGAAGTAAAGATGGAATTACAAGAATTACTTAGAGCTGTGAGTGAGCTGACTAAAAAGCTGAACGAAGTTAGGGGGTATCTTTGATATCTCTAAAATAGAAGAGAAAATTGAAGAACTAAACCAAAATATACTGGAACCTGACTTCTGGTCTGACAATAAAAGAGCGGCCTCCGTTAATAAAGAGCTTGATATACTCCGCTCAAAAATAGAAAAAGATAAAGAGCTCAAAGAGATGATAGAAGAACTTGAAACCTACCAAATGCTACTCGAAGAAGAGGGAGGAGAACTGTTGGTGGGAGAGCTTGCTGCAAAGCATAAGAGATATGAGAAATTGGCTGAGAAAACTGAAGTTGAGTTTATCCTAAACGACGATTATGATACCAATGACGCTATCCTGACTATTCACTCAGGCGCCGGGGGGACTGAATCTCAAGATTGGGCTGAAATGCTGCTGAGAATGTATACCCGCTGGGCTGAAGCTAAAGGGTTTAGCCACTCTATTGACGATATTTTAGACGGTGAAGAGGCCGGTATAAAGAGCGTCACTATGGAGATAAGTGGTAGCTTTGCTTACGGTTTTTTGAAAAGTGAAACCGGTATCCACCGCTTGGTCAGAATCTCACCCTTCAATGCACAAGGTAAAAGACAAACCTCCTTCGCATCGGTGTTCGTCTACCCTATCGTTGACGATGATATCGATCTCGATATTAACCCGTCAGACCTGAAAATAGATACCTATAGAGCAAGTGGAGCCGGCGGACAACACGTTAATACTACCGACTCTGCAGTGAGAATTACACACATCCCGACCAATATTATTGTGCAATGCCAAAAAGAACGCTCACAGATTAAAAATAGAGAAACTGCTATGAAATTGCTCCGGTCAAGACTCTATAAACACTACGAAGAGCAGAAACAAAAAGAGAAACAGGCTATGGAAAACCAGAAGACTGAAATAGGTTGGGGAAATCAAATTAGATCGTACGTCTTCCACCCATATCAAATGGTTAAAGACCATAGAACTAACTTCGAAATTGGAAATATGGACTCCGTTATGGAAGGAGAACTTGACGGTTTTATCTATAATTATTTAAAGAATAGAGCATTGGAAAGAAAAAACAAGACTCTGTAAATAACTCGTCGAGGTAAGCTAATGGACGATTATAAAAACTTGATACCACTTATCGATAAGGCTAAAATGCCTAAACATATCGGTG
Source organism: Candidatus Cloacimonadota bacterium (assembly GCA_020532365.1). Classification (GTDB taxonomy): domain Bacteria; phylum Cloacimonadota; class Cloacimonadia; order Cloacimonadales; family JAJBBL01; genus JAJBBL01. The sequence goes on from JAJBBL010000205.1 coordinate 1,894, forward strand.
TGATTATGGATGGCAATGGTAGATGGGCAAAAAGAAATAAAGCTTCAAGACTGCAAGGACACCAACAAGGGGTGAAAACAGTCCGTAATATAGTCGAGGCAAGTGTCGAAATAGAGCTGGAATACCTTACTGTATACGCCTTTTCTACTGAAAACTGGCGACGGTCTAAGCAAGAAGTGCACGGACTTCTGAGACTTATAATGGACTCCCTGATAAAAGAAATAGATGAGTTGACTAAGAACAATATCGTCGTTAAGTTTATCGGAAGCCGACAAGGTATCGATCCAGCTTACTATGAGAAGATTCAGAAAAACTGTAGTAAAAGCTGGGGTAATGACGGACTCACTATCAACGTAGCAATGAATTATGGGGGTAAACAAGAGATTATCGATATGGTGAAGCAGATCACTAACGATTGCCAAAAAGGTGTAGTGAAACTCGATGAAATTGATGAGAGACTTATTAATAACTACCTCTACACCAAGGAGTTTCCCGACCCTGACCTGCTAATACGTACCAGTGGAGAATATCGACTCTCTAACTTCCTTATCTGGCAAGCCGCCTATGCAGAGCTTTGGTTTACCGATACGCTGTGGCCTGACTTCAGTAAAAAGGAGTATATACAAGCTATTCTCGACTACCAAAAAAGAAAAAGAAGATTTGGAGCTGAAGAATAATGGATGCGCTAAAAAGAATACTCATCGCTATTATTTTTATCCCTTTGATCATTGTCGTCTGTTATTTAGGTAATTACTACCTACTTGGCTTTCTTACCATTGTATCGATGCTCGGACTTTACGAACTGAGAAAAATGTTTCAAATTAAAGAGGTCTCCCTTCCCTTTATTATTATCCCGTTGGGTGGATTGTCACTCTGGTTGATGTCACTGTTAGATGGGATTGGAATTGCCTACTCCCTGCTATTACTATTTATAATTTTCGCTGGCTATGATGTGTTTACCAATAGAATCGATGGTGCTTTTAATAGACTCTCACACGGACTTTTTGCTATATTTTATCAACCATATCTCTACTCGCTAATCTATAAAACAAGACTTGTTGATAATGGACACCTGATACTTGTCTCGATTATCATTATGATCTGGGCTACCGATACCTTCGCTTACTTTCTGGGAATGCTTATTGGTAAACATAGAGGAGTCTTTCAAGTCAGTCCAAAGAAGTCTATTGAAGGTTTTGTTGCTGGACTAATCTTTGCCTTTATTGCCGCTTTTATCATCCATTACTTCTACAAAGATATACTACCATTAAATATCCTGCTCTTAGGGGCTGTATCAGCTGGAGTGTTCGGTCAATTAGGTGATTTAATTGAATCTCTGTTCAAAAGAGACGTAGGGGTTAAAGATAGCTCAAAAATTATCCCTGGACATGGTGGAATGTTAGACCGTTTCGATAGCTTAGTTCTCACGGTGCCTGTATTCTATCTGCTTTACCATCTCTTTATTTGAAGCTAAACTTTGTGTTAAAATAAAATGAAGCGTGCCAAACCTCACTTCTTTAAATGCTTGGCACTTTTATTACTCTTTTTCTCCTTTGCACCGCTAAATGCACAAGCAAAAAATGTCTACCCGTTAGACCCAGTTTACCACCGCCCTGAAGACATTACCCGCTCACTCTGGAGTAGAGTAGATACCAATCAAGAGCTTTGCCAATGGGAGATTATAGGGGTCAGTAATAACGCTAAACTACCTATTTACGCACTGAGCATTTCTAACCCTAAAACTGGCTCTAAATATAGTAAACCATCCGTCCTCTTCCACGGACAACACCACGGAGAAGAACCTATCGGCGTAGAGATTGTCTTTGCTCTTAGTGAGTATTTGCTTAACAATTATGGTAAGGATCGACAAGTTACCTATTTTGTGGATAACTACAACCTCTGGTTTATCCCGACTATGAATCCGGAAGGGTTTGCTATAACTAATAATGGAAAGTATCGACTAAAGCGTAAGAATAATACAGACACCAACTTAAATGGGCTCCTTGAAATAGATAAAGATGGGGTCGACCTCAATCGTAATTACCCGTTTAACTGGGATAAAGATTTTAATGATAACCCTGATAGCCCTTACTACAAAGGGTTCGAGCCTGCATCGGAGTCTGAAAATAGAGCGATGATCAACTTCTATGCCCGTGAGCAATTCCAGTTAGCTCTATTCTACCACACCTCTGCAACTGGTAATTATTCTGAAAAGATTTACTTCCCTTGGAAATGGGATAACATTACCTCTCCAGACTACCAAGAGATGCTTTTTTTAGCTAAACACTTAGCTAAGAACCTACCTAATGCTTATAAAAAAGGACACTACTCTGTTCAAACCCTCAATACTTCACAACAGGGGTTTGCCCGTGATTATATCTACTCACAACATAACACACTCGCCTTCTTGCTTGAAGTGGCTGG
>JAJBBL010000071.1 GCA_020532365.1 Candidatus Cloacimonadota bacterium
AAACAATTCCCACACGGTTTTGGCTATGCTTTTACCATAATACCCTAAGAAGCTCCCTGCATTTGCCTGCATATAAACGTTACGATAGATTAAATCTTCTACTTGTTTGGGATTGCTTATGATATCGGAGTATCTTTCTGGGTGTGCTAAGATTGGTTTAAAGCCCTTAACTACTAATTGATAGAGCGTCTCTAAAAGGTTATGTGGGAAACCGTTCATAGCTGTTTCAACAAGGATGTATTTACTGTTTCCTAAAGTGTAGTCTGCGAAATTACTTGTTTTAGAGTTAGCGTCGGTCAGATAGTATTCTGCCCCTGGATATATATTGATAGTCAACCCTTCTCTTACGATCGCCTCTTGCAGCTCTTTGAACTTTCGATTAATCTCCTCTCGTGGAAGATCATACTCACCTACAATATAGTGGGAGGTAGTGAAGACGTCAGTTACACCCGCGTCTTGCAGAAGCTTCAGCGAGTAAAGAGAGTTCTCAAGGTCAACAGACCCGTCATCAACTCCGAACAAAACGTGTGAATGTATATCAATCATTTCTCTGTTTATGGATTGTTTGGCAAAACTCAGCTAAAAGGTTAAAGTCTCGATTGTTTTCAAAGATAGTGCCGGTAACCACTATATCGGCTCCAGCTTTTGCAATACTTTCAGCAGCTTCAGGAGTCCTTATCCCTCCACCTACTATTAGAGGTAGACTCGTCACCTCCTTAACTCTCGAAATAACCTCCGTCGGTACTGTATGGTCAGCCCCACTTCCTGCTTCCAGGTAAACTGCTTTCATTCCGATTAGTTCAGCTGCCAGAACGTGGGCTATAATTATATCCGGCTTATTTCGTGGGATGGGCATACTGTTACTCATATATTGCACTGACGTCATTTTCCCCGATTCAATCAAGAGGTAGGCGGTACTAATAGTTTCCAGGCCATACTTTTTAATTATCGGTGCAGCTCTAACTTGTTCTCCGATGAGGAACTGTGGATTTCTACTACTGATCATACTCAAAAAGAGAATTGCATCAGCACTTGATGAGAATACATTCAATATACCTGGAAAAATTATGATTGGAATAGTAGTTTTGCTTTTAATTTCACGTATAAAGTCATCCAAGTTGTCGTTAAGATGGATACTACTTCCAATCAGAATAGCATCAACACCAAACTTTTCTGCATTAACTGCTAAGTCTATACCCTCGTCAATACCACTCTTATCGGGGTCAATCAAGACAAAGTGAGCCGGCTTAGGCATATCCAATATTTGTTTATAAACATTATTTTTCATCTTATTCCTATTCATCCATTTTATCTATAGAGCACCATCACAAAGAGAAGTGCAAACATATGTCCTTTAATAATCTGCGAAGCTCTGTACAGTTTTTCTTTACTAATTTCTCTGAAGAGCGGAAGGTAAACTGCTATCAACGGCACTGTATACGAAATCAAAAGCAGTCTCCCAAGCCCTAAGCTCAAAAAGCCATACACCTGACAGCCATATATTAGAACTGCTAATAACAACGCTACAAAAAGCGAGGTGTAGACAGCGGTACGTCTCCCAAACTTAGTCGCCAAGGTATCAGCACCATAGTTCATATCCCCCTCCAAATCTTCGGCATCTTTGACAATTTCTCGTGTAACGGTATATAAAAACGTAAAGAGTACGAGTGGTATAACATTTTTCACGTTTTGGTTAATAATAGCGCCGTAAAGGAACGCGCTGGCAGTCGTATATCCAACTATGAGGTTATTAACGATTAGCACTCTCTTCCCTTTTTTAGCGTAAAGATAGAGGAGTACAGAGTTTGTAATAGCGATAATAATTCCCCATAAATTTTTCGTAAAGTAGCTAACTGAGAAGCCTAATACGAACAGGAATACTCCGTATAGATACGCTGTTTTAGGCGGTATTTTCCCACTCGGCAGAATTCGATTAGGCTTGTTTATAGCGTCGATAGGGATGTCATAAAAGTCATTAATGACATATCCTCCTGCACCGATCAGCATAGCTGAAATCATTGCTATAAAGACAATTGGGTAATCATAGATATAATTATTGATTATAGCTCCCATAAATACGGCCAAACTGATAAATAAACAATTAAACGGTCTAATTATCAATAGAAAAGAGTTCACAAGGGTATGCGCTCCCTGATAAGGTTAATGTATTCAACTAATATTTCATTTGAAGGCATAGCTTTGATGAGTTTATAAGAGTCATCCAGCAATTTTTCTGCAGTTTTTCTCGCTCTATCGAGTCCGAGCACAGCAGAATAGGTAGCCTTATTATTTCTGGCGTCTTCACCCGGTTCTTTTCCGAGTATATCGCCATCCCCTATCTCGTCCAGAATATCGTCAATAATTTGATACGCAAGCCCGACGTTATTAGCGTAAGCTTGCAGTGCTAAGGTCACATTTTCTTCAGCACCGTATAGTACACAAGCGAGGTCCATAGCTGCTTGAAGGAGTGACCCTGTCTTTTTCATATGAATATATTTCAGAACATTTATTCTTGCTCTGACGCCGGTAACGGTAACGTCGACCGTTTGCCCTCCCAACACTCCACGTGTAGAGATTGCTCTGGCAAGCACGTTAACGCAGGTCACAGCTTTTTCTCTATCTTTAATATCGGTAAGCACTTCAAAAGCTTTTGTGATAAGTGCATCACCGGCCAGGATGGCAGTAGCTTCTCCGAACTTTACGTGTGTGCTAAGGTTACCTCTTCTAAGGTAAGAGTTATCGATACTGGGGAGGTCATCGTGTATTAACGACGCGGTATGAACCATTTCTATAGCACACGCAGCTGGCAGGATAGGTTTTAATATATTTGCGTTTCGTCTTTCTCTCATCATCTCGAAAGCCGCGAACAACAATATAGGTCGCAATCTTTTCCCGCCTGAGAACACAGAGTATCTAATTGCTTCATAAAGTGGTTGTGGATACTGTTTTGAAGGTGTTAAATAGCTTTTAAGCTTTCTTTCGACTATAGCTTTTCGGCTATCAAAATAATTATCTAAGACCAATTCATACCTCTCTTTGGTTTGTTAACTTAGTTTATCTTAAGGGCAGATCTACTTTCTGTCCAGTTTTTGCTGAATGATAGATACCGAGAATTATTTCAAGCGAGTGTCGTCCATCTTTCCCGTTGGTAAACGGTGTTGTAGTACCGAGTAGACTACCGATCACGTTTTGATAGTATGGAAGATGTCCCGAGCCATAAACTGATTGAGGCTGATAGTTTACCTCTTCCAGTAGTTTGTCTTCATCGTCATAGTTCTCAAACTCCCATTTCTCCATACGGTTCAGTGCCACTCCACCAACTTTTGCAGTTCCCTTCTCACCAAGAATGGTGATAGACCCTTCATAATTCTTCGGATAGGTTAGCATAGTAACGTTCATCGTACCAACAGCTCCGTTGGCAAACCTAAATACTGCTACACCTGAATCCTCAGCCTCTATCTTACGAGCAAAAGTAGAAGTTTCAGCCATTATCGAATCGACCTTACCCATCAGCCAATAAAGACCGTCAACATAATGGCTCGCCTGATTGAGAAATGCACCACCATCAAACTCCCAAGTACCACGCCACTTTGCAGAGTCATAATACGATTGAGGCCTCTGCCAAAAGACGTTCGACTGTGCAAGGTAGATTTGTCCGAAGCGCCCTTTTTCTATAGCGCCTTTCAGCAAACTCATCGTCGGATTAAGTCTATTTTGTTTAACGACAAAGAGTTCTACCCCATTGTCATCACAAGCTTTAATCATTGCATCTGCTGATTCAAGATCAGTACCCATTGGTTTTTCTGTAAGGACGTTAATCTTTCTCTTAGCAGCCTCAATTCCCATCTCCGGGTGAAGACCACTTGGAGTACAAATTACGACCAAGTCGAGTTTTTCCTTATCGAGCATCTCAATATAGTCGACGTAATATGAGCCCAAATTATTCTCTTTTGCAGCTTGCTGGGCACGCTCTTCTATAATATCGGCACAGGTTACAAATCTTGCGTTATCGATTTGCTCTACCGCCTCAAAGTGTTTCAAAGCAATCCTTCCACATCCAATAAGTCCTAATCTAAGTTCCTTCATCGTAAACCCCTTTTCCAAAAACTCTGTTTTCTTCGTATATTACTCCTAATCTAGGGCACTTCCAATATAGCTCAACGTGCAAATTGTCAACAAAAAACTCTGTTTTGAACAATTTACACCTAAATATTACTACTTTTCTCACTGACTTTACCCGACCCTCCCCCTTTGACAAGATTTTTTTATCCCTAAAAGATCTTTTTCCC
>JAJBBL010000087.1 GCA_020532365.1 Candidatus Cloacimonadota bacterium
AGTTACACCCTTGTAGTCGAAAAAATTCTTATACTTCGGGTCGACTGTTATCGGTATCCGTTTTGAGTTAGCGAGATCAATTATTTTTGTGATTAGCGAAGCTGTCAACACCCCTTTATCATAGTCTTCTAAGATTATTCCATCAAGTGAGTTAACTACACTCTCTATGCCGGCAAGAATAGTCCTCTCAATCTCTTCATTAATATCAGATTTCGATTCATTATCGACTCTAATCATCTGCTGATGCCCCGCCATTATTCTTGTTTTTCGAGTAGTAGGTCTGTTACTATCCTTCACGATGAAAGTATCATCCACTTCTAATGCGACCAGCGACTCTTTAAGGATATTGGAATATGTATCGTCGCCTACAACTCCAAATATGAGTGGTTCAGCCCCTAAAGCCTTTAGGTTGTTAACCACATTAGTGGCACCACCTAAACGATACTCCTCTTTTTTTATATCGACAATAGGGACAGGCGCTTCTGGAGATATACGGTTTACGTTCCCCCATAAATAGTGGTCTAACATCACATCGCCCACAACGGCGATCTTCAACCCCTTAAAAGAATCTAAGGCTTGTTTGACATCATTTAGGTTCATTGTCTACTCCGACTGGATAATCGGCGTTAAAACAGGCATAACAATACTCGTCTGGCTTAGCGACGGTTGTCCGTAAGTCAGAAAGCGTGATATGTTTAATGCTATCTGCATCAACAAAGTCTCTAATCTCATCAAGAGTGAGCTTATTAGCAATTAAATTTCCCTGATTTGGTGTGTCTATCCCGTAGTAACATGGATACTTAACCTGAGGAGAACCTATCCTCAGATGAACCTCCTTAGCACCGGCATATTTAATCATTCTTACTAAGTTCTTGATCGTAGAACCTCTTACTATTGAGTCATCAATAAGAGCTACTCTCTTCCCTTCGAAAAAGTTAGGGAGTGTATTAAACTTCTGCTGAACCCCTTCATCTCTAATAGTCTGATCCGGCTTAATAAAAGTTCGACCAACATAGTGATTCCTGATCAAACCCATCTCGTAAGGGATGTTCTTCTCACGTGAATACCCCACCGCTATGAAGTTGGCTGAGTCGGGTACAGGTACAACAATATCAATATCATACTCTTCAACCTGTGCCAGCTTTCTACCTATTGCTTCACGGACAGAATAAACATCCTCTCCAAAATCATGACTGTCAGGGCGTGAGAAATATACTAACTCAAATATACAGTGGCTCGGCTTCTTGCCGTTACGCAACTTATCTACGTCTGCTCTGATTCTTTTAATCTCTTTATCATCAACGATAATTATTTCGCCAGCACCAACCTCTTCCTGTTTGGTTATCCCTAAAATATCAAGAGCACAACTCTCCGAAGCAGTCACTACCACTCCATCAGCACGTTTTCCCCATACCATAGGGCGTATGGCGAAAGGATCTCTGAACATATAGAGTTTATCTCTAACTGCCAAAACTGCTGAGTAAGCCCCCTTGAAGTCCTGCATCACCTCCAATATTGAATCCGAGACGCTTCTTCCCTCTTTCTCAACCTTATACACGATAAATCTTAGAATCAACTCACAGTCATTATCGCTTTTAAAATAGACGTTTTTCTCCTCAAGTCTCTTACGTATCTCATCATAATTTATAATGTCCCCGTTGCTTACTAAAGCATAAGATGGCCCTTCAAGAGTCTCTACTAAATGGGGTTGGGAATTGAATTCAGTTGCAGTTCCACGGGTAGGATACCTTACGTGGCCGATTGCTATAGTTCCATCTAATTCTTTTAACACTTCGGGTGTAAACACCTGCTTGACCAGCCCCATTTTCTTTCTTAATCTGAAGGCTCGTCCATCACTTACTGCCATTCCACAGCTCTCTTGTCCACGATGCTGCTCAGCAAAGAGACCTAACATAACTAACTCAGCGGCTTTCGGATGATTAAACACCCCTATTATACCACACATTTCTATCTCCTCAAAGAGTTAACTTTTACTCTTAAAACTTATTTTGTTCTCAGTTCCTTTCATCAGTCGCCCGATATTTTCACGATGTTTAACTATAATAAGGGTGGTTACAAGTATAGCCAAAATGAGATAAACAGGGTCACTATAACCTTTGGTTAAAAATACTACCAACTGCGCAATAGAAAGGGTTAGCGCAGCAGTGATCGACCCTAAAGAAACGTATTTAGAAAGTGCCGTCACTATGATAAATACACTTAACGCTAATATGAATGGGAGTGGAATTAAAGCTGCAAATACCCCAGCGGAAGTAGCAACCCCTTTTCCCCCTTTAAACTTAAGAAAGATGGTGAAAGTATGGCCAAGAATAACAGCCAGACTCGGGATGATTAAACTGCAGTCACCGAAATACCTCTTCACTAACCACACAGCTAAGAAGCCTTTTAGCATATCAGAAATAAGTGTCAAGAGCCCTAAACGCCAACCTAATACTCTCAAGGCATTTGTTGAGCCAACATTACCACTACCATGCTCTCTTAAATCTATCTTATGGAAGATTTTGCCGTACAAATAGCTAAATGGAATGCTACCCATTACATAGGCTATTAATCCAATAAATATCGCTTGTATGTTCATTTCCTGTCTCCTGAACTCGTTCGGAATATTATCTTGATGGTGACCCCTTCAAACTTGAAGTACTCTCTAATTTTGTTGTGCACGTACCTCTTATAGTTCTCTGTTATCATCTTGGCATCATTACAGAAGAAGACGAATGTAGGGGGCTGTATTGCTACCTGGCTGCAGTAATAAATCTTAACGTGCCTACCACTGGAGTGAGTCGGCGGGTACCTCTTTATAACAGTTTCAAGAAAATCATTTAGCTGTGAAGTACTAATCCTAAATTTACTCTCCTGGTCCACTTTTAAGACCAAATCAAGTATTTTGTATACTCTCTGATTAGTCTCCGCTGAGGTGAATAGAATAGAGGTAAAGTCAATAAATTTAAGCTTCTCTCGTATGTCTCTGACAAAAACACCCATAGTTTTGTTGTCTTTTTCTATAAGATCCCACTTATTCACGACTATCATCAGATTTTTGTAGTTACGGGCGCAATATGAGGCGATCTTTTGATCCTGTTCAGTCACATTCTCAGGGGCCGAAATCACTAACACTACGATATCACTCCTATCAATACTTTCAATAGTCCGCATAGCACTAAACAGTTCTACACCATATTCAACACTTCTCTTTTTACGGAGCCCCGCTGTATCAATAAAGCGCACAGTTTGAGAATGATATTTAATTGATGAATCAATAGAGTCTCTGGTTGTGCCGGGAATATTGGTCACGATAGTAGTATCTTTTCCTACTAAGCGATTAAGTATAGAGGACTTACCTACGTTTGGCTTACCAACTATTGCCACTTTTATTTCGCCATCACTATCTTCAGGCTCTTCATAAGTTTCAATTCTATCGGTAATCTCGTCCAAAAGATCACCTATATGTCTTCCGTGTGAAGCGGAGATGGCGATCGGTTCTCCGAAACCAAGCTGTAAAAAATTAAATTTATCTATCTCATCTTCAAAACTATCGGCTTTATTAACCACTACCATCACTTTTTCGCTATGCGGCTTTAATATCCGTGCTACATCAAGATCTAATCCAGTAATATCAACCTTTGCATCTACCATAAAGAGAATCAAATCTGCCTCTAAGATGGCAATCTCAGCCTGTTTCCTTACAGCTTTATCCATATCATCAGTCGATCCGACTACAATACCACCCGTATCCACTAATATGAAAGTCTTGTTTAACCACTCGACCTTCTCATACTTGCGATCACGAGTAATCCCCTCTTCACTATCAACTATCGCACTACGCCTTTTTATTAGTCGATTAAAAAGGGTCGACTTGCCGACATTCGGTCTACCTACTATTGCTACTATATTTTCTCTCATTCTAACTCTTAGTTTTTTTTGACAGACTCCGACACTTCTCTTATTTGTCAACAAATTATCAGAATTCAAGTAAAACTCGCTCCCCTATCCCTTAATTACTGTAAACCTTCTGTTGTCTGTTCACGGAAGGGGATTATATTGTTTTAAAAAGATTTTTTCCGTGAGTCGGTGTGAAAATATTGACAAATTGAATGTAGATTAAAGAATGAGCTATTCTTTCTCTAAGGGGGTTACTGATGAGTTTATCATTTTTAATAGCTCCGATTGGAGCACTTACTGCTCTTGTCTTTGCTGTATATTTCTTTAAATCAATGCAAAAGCAACCGCAAGGTAC
>JAJBBL010000028.1 GCA_020532365.1 Candidatus Cloacimonadota bacterium
AACTTATCTAAAATATATTCACCAAATTCATACGCCACTTCATAATTATTAGCCCAATACAGAGCTATATATACTTCCAACAGTATTTCAAGATTTGTCACATCTCTAAAGTGTTTTGCGTAGTATGATATCTCTTCATATCTTTTAGAGTGAAAGCTTTCATCAATAAAGAACGATTTATCCTCAGTGCTAACATATTTCTCTTCATCCAACCTATTTCTAATCAGTTCAAACAGAGTTTCCTTATCTTGAGCCGCTCTATAGAATATTGATAACTCTTTATATGCTTCTTCATTATCGAACCGATCGAGTGCCTCTTTATAGATTACTTCACTTCGGTATGGATCTATTGCTATATACAGTCGTGCTATAGAAAGCAGATTTTTAATATTGTATTCACTAAGTTCGTATGCTTTTTCTAAGGCATCTAAATCGGGGTTACCTGTAGCGAGTACACGTTCACGAAAGTAGTTTAAGTAGCGATATGCGTCTGGATTCTCATCGATAACTATTTTGAACAGGTCAAACCCTTCTTCAGCTCTATTGGTAAGTTGGTAGGCAATGCCTATATATTCAAAAAGATCGGCAGAATAATACCCCTCTTCGATATACTGGTCTCCAAGCTTTGCCATTTCATAGTAGTAGAGCTCATTTTCAGACGCCATCCTATACAGAGCATCCAACAGGCTAACCTTAATATGGATACTCTTATCATCATATGATTCAGCTTGTTTAAACATCGTAAAAGCGAGCATATAGTTGCCTTCTGAGTATGCCATCTCCCCCATTATGTAGTAGTGGATAGACTCATTGGATGGTTTACCAAACTGTTCCTCTTTAGTGAGGGGAAGAATAGGATCTACTTCTAAAGAGAAGAGAGGGGGACAAACAAGAAAGAGCACCATTATAACTGCAAACAGGCAAAGCTCTATCCTATAATTTTTAACCACTTTATAACCCCTTTAAAACTTCATATTATAGTCAATAATGATAGCTCTATCAGCACCATTGGTAAGTCGATTATTTTGCAGAATATCGTGGGCGACAACTTTAACTGACACAAAGTCGGTAAACCTAAAGTTTAGGGCCAAGTTGAGGTATCCATTACCTCGTCTATGCCAAAAGCCATCTTCATTAAGGCCATCCACTTTTGCTTTTTTATCGTTAAGCGCCACATCGTAATCGACCAACAGGGTCAGGTTATCTCCTATAGATTTATCTATTCCGGCAAAGAAGTTAAGATTCTCTTGCCCATCTTTATTCTCCAAACTATAATTCGTTCCCAGATGTAGCCCTAAGTTACCGTATAGCAGATAGTTTCTACTCGCTGCCAAATAAAACCCTTTAGATTTAACATCAAATCTTTTTAGTGATTTATGAAAGACCCCTTGTCCTTGAGTATCGAACCCTAACACAATTGCGGGCACTTTAGGGCTTTCATCAAGTATTCTGTATTTAGCGTTAACTTCGACTCGCTCGTGCCAATTAGGGGTATCGTTTCCGACGATATTCTCTCCCCCATAGCTAATTCCGAACATAAAGCGGGGGAAAATACCCACAGAGCTACCGATTAAAATACCGTTATCTCTATATATTTTTGCCGAAACCTGTACTTCGCCTTTTTGAAGGATACCTGCAGTAGGTGTATCGACGAGGCTGACAAGTTCGTAGCCCAGAAGGAGCGAAAACGGCATTAGCATTAGAAGTAAAAGAGTAATATATCTCACAGTAAACCTCCTTTTATGCATAAACAAATTATCTTAATCATTAGTTAACTTCAATAGTTCTACTTACAATTTCAAGCTCTATTAGTGCTGGCAATTTATACCCTTCGGGGAAGAAGACTGAGTTGTCAACAAGATACGCTCTTTTAGACTTCTCATCGTAAAATGCAAACGATTGAAAAGCACCGCCAACTGCATACTTGCTGTTTTGCCACTTACCCGACAGCTTAACAACATTCCGCTGACCAAAGGTAACTCGTTCAGACCGAGTGTTTTCTCGTGAGATTTCATCTTCATCATAGACCTCCCACGCCAATCTTATTCTCGTCTCCATCGCCCAGTTATAACTGACCTCATCTAACTCCATATCTTCGAAGTATACAGTCACATACATATCTGGTTTATCTTTTTTTCGGGAAATAAAAGAGAGGTACCGTTTCTCCACCTCATTTTTATAGACCACATAATCCTTGGGCATTTTAATTTCCCACGGATAGTCATTAAAGAAAGTTTTAGGGTAAACATCGAAGCCATAGACCTTATCTTTTGCCCGTTCATAGTACACTTTTCTAAAGTGTTCAAATATATCCCCAGCTTGCAGCATATTATACTTAAGCAAACTCTCCTCATCCACACCGAGCAGGAAGATGACTATTTGGTCATTCGCCCACAGGTTCTGCCTGACGTACATTCCGACCTTGTTAACCTTAAGCTCTTCAATTGCTGAGTCAACCAAGCTTTCTTGTAAGAATTTTGACACTTCATCATTCGACTCCAAATGTCCCAAAAAAATCAAGTTTCTAAACTTATAGAACTGATCCAACGCATTATAATCGGCCTTTTTCAGCTCAAATAGTGACTCATTTTCTGTCGTATAGAAATATCTCTCAATACTATTTCTAAGTGGCACTTCGGCATATTTCCAAACCTGTGCATCTGCAAACGCATAGATGTTATGTCCTTGTCCCCAGGAGAGTGGCTTTTTATGGTCAATTCTTCTTGCAGCTGGGATACCCCCCTTATTAGTTTTAGTTTTACAACCAACCAAAAGAAGGGGTATTATTAGTAGCCAAAGTCCAAGTTTACTCTTCATTTTTATTCTTTGACCAAGGTAGGTAGGTAATACCGGAGACGACAGTGACCAAAGCAACAATCCAGAAAAAGATACTTATTGCGATTATAATAGAGTTTTCATAGCTTTTCAAAACAGGTATATAGTATCGACAGGCGTTGAATGTAAGTGCTGAAATAATTCCCACCATTTGCAAAATAGTTTTAATCTTGCCCCAGTTATTAGCTGCCACGATGATGCCTTTCTTTTGGTACCAGCTTCTCAAAAGGGTGACTCCTATCTCTCTAAACACGATTATTCCAATAATATAGAAGCTGATAAACTTCATCGGCTTAAGTGCCATTGTAACGAGTGCGGCAGTTACAATTATCTTATCGGCAAGCGGATCGGCGATCTTACCGAAGTTACTGATTACTTCATATTTGCGGGCTATTTTCCCGTCTAAGTAGTCAGTTATTCCGGCCAGTATAAAGATGATCAAAGCACCCACTCCCCCTATACCTGGTTCGCACAGGTAAAGTACAAGTAAGTAGACCGGTACCAGGATCACCCTTAGGACCGTTAAAATATTTGGCACATACTTCATTATTCTCATTTGGCTACCCTTTTCGCATAGAGCCAGGCTGTCAAGCAGGCTATTAGTTGGCAAGTTATTAATACCAAGAGTCGGTTATAGTTTAGGCTGTAGATGTTTTTCAGGCTTGTAAAGTACCAGCCGGCAAAAAGGGTAATCGACGGCAAGAGTGATAGAATAAGGGTTTGGCTGAACACCCACCCATTATTAGTGCCAATCTCTTCCTCACTCTTTTTGTGGTAATGTTTATTGAGATTAAGCATACTGAGCAGAAGTGTCAGCAGTGCGAGTATAAAAGCTCCTCCGCTCTGTAGTATAAGTCTAAATATTTCAGTATGCTCTTTTTTAGTAAAGAGGCTTTCAAAGTCAACCTGTGGTAAATTATAAGAGATTCTCTCTTTATATTCAGCTATGAGCTCTATTATTTCCGACAGCTTTGCCAGGTCGGATTTTGAGGGAGCCAAGCGGAACTCTAACACGTTCGGCAACGCTTTGAAGTCAACCAATTGACTAATGTTATCGAGTCCATACTCCGCAGTCATATGTTCAATTACCTCTTTATTTGAGGCAGTCTCTAAGGCTACAACATACTCTTTTTCTTTAAGTTTGGCTTCTATTTCTGACATCAGTTTCGTGCTGGGTATAAACAAGTATGTAGAGAGCTGTCCGATTTGGGAGTCTATATTTTCAATCTGTAATTGGAGATTAAAGTCACCTATAGCCAGCCAAACAAGCGCTACCAGTAGCAGGCAAGTTTGCAACAGGCTTACTAAAATCCTTCCCATTATTAACCTCTTGATCAAATTGAAAGTTGCTAACCTCCCCTCTCTTTTTATTGAGAGAGGGGGTAATTATCGCTCATTATATCTAATTAAAAGAGTCTG
>JAJBBL010000122.1 GCA_020532365.1 Candidatus Cloacimonadota bacterium
ATATATTGTTACTCAGATTGCTATCCATCTCGTTCTGGAGTTTCTTTATTAAATAATGGACAACGAGGATTGAAAAAGTTTTGATGTAGTGATTCATTCAAGCTAATAGATGAAATTTGTTGACAATATTGTATATAGAATGCGTTATAGTATCGAATGGAGGTTTGGATATGGTTAAAAGAAGTTTGCTCTTTATATTTCTTGTGCCTGTAGTTTTATTTTCGCTTACCTTTAGCGAGGTTAAGGACTTATCTATTCCCGGTGTGTCGAATACCTCCTTTCATTGGGGTGACCTGAATAACGATGGCTATTTAGATCTTCTCATCACTGGAAGTCTTGGTCCAAGCTACCTGGCTAAAGTGTTTAAGAATTATGGAGACTATCAATTTATTGAGTTATCTGGGATAGTTTTGGACGGCGTACGTGATAGTAGCGTTGAGTGGGGTGATTTTAATAATGACGGCTATCTCGATTTTGTCATAAGTGGACTGACTGAAAATTCTCGATCGATTACCAAACTTTATAAAAACAACGGTGATATGACATTTACCGAAGTTGTGAACACACCTTTTGTCGGGGTAAAGTCTGGAACAATTAAATGGGTAGACTACAACAGTGACGGCTGGTTAGACCTTTTTGTAGCCGGAGAGACAGAGACGAAGGATAAAGTAGCCAGGCTCTACAAAAATATCGAAGGGGAGCGGTTTGAATGGCAAACATCTTTGGATCTACCAGGCTTTATTAGTGGAGATGCCGCTTGGGGCGACTTCAATAACGACGGTTTCAAAGACGTAGTTATTACCGGTAACGGCGATGGCGGTCAACGAATCACCAAACTCTACGTCAATAACGGTGGAACGAGTTTTACTTCACAGGATCAAGTTAAATTACCTGAACTCTACTACAGCTCAGTCTCTTGGGGAGATTACGATAATGATGGGTATGTTGATCTACTAATTACAGGTTCTGGGAGGAGCTCGCGTGTTGCACAGGTTTACAAAAATAACCAGGGAAACTCTCTAACACTCCAATCACAAATAGCACTCTCCCCGGTAGCATACGGTAGAGGTATATGGGCAGACTTGAATAATGACGGGAAGCTCGACATTATAATCATAGGTGAAGAGACGTTTAATAACTTTTATGCTAAAATTTATCTCAATCAGGGGAATGGTAGTTTTGTTGGGTATACAGGCTCAGTTTTACCCGGTTTGAAAAACTCTGACATAGCGGCAGTAGACCTCAATAACAGTGGCAAATTAGATATTATAATGGCAGGTATTGGTCGTTCTAACAACCAATCGACGGTTGAATTCAAGATGTTTGAGAATAAGATCAGTAAGTCAAATACTCCCCCTACATCACCTTCAAATCTAAACGTGAATTTAACCGGTTCGAATGCAAGTTTTTCGTGGGATGCTTCAAGGGACAACGAAACACCCTCTGCAGGTCTCAGTTACAACATTGTAATCCTCAATCAAGGGTATAAAGAGGTTGAGCTGATGTATCCGATGGCCGACTTGGATACAGGACAGAGAAGGGTCTCAGACGTTGGAAATGTTGGCAGTAGAACGAGTTTGGCCAATATACAATTGAAAGATGGGCATTATCAATGGTGTGTACAAGCGATAGATTCGGTCAATGCGGGGTCAGTTTTTTCTGGTTGGAGCTATTTTTACATTGACTCGAATATGGTAAGTCAGCCAACTGGTTTAAGAGTTGAAGTCCAGAGTGAAAAGATATATTTGGTCTGGGACAAAGTTGCGGGTGCTTTGAGTTATAATATTTACAGTTCAGCAGAGCCGTATGATGGTGAATGGGTGCCGCTCGGTAGCACAACGGCAACTGTTTATGAAGTGCCGAATGATCAAAGGTATCAGTTTTTCCGTATAACAGCGGAATCGAGTTCGAACTAATAGCTCGGGCAAAAGAGTGGCATAAAAGTCAAAATGAAGTAGAGCATTTGAAAAAAGAGAAGGAGTGAGTTATGTTAGTAACGGTTTTTCCACTTGTAATAATCGTGTTAATAATAGTGGTATTTATCATAGGAAGAACTTTACGTACGAAAAGTAGGGCAGTAAGACAAAGAGGGTATAGTGAGCCTGAAATTACAACAGACGACTTATGGCTTGAAATGGCAAGAAGTTATGAAAAGAGCGGAGACGTCGAGAAAGCATTAGAACACTACGAACTCTATATCTTCAAGAAAAGACCTAACAACCCTGAGATTTACTTCCACGTTGGAAACCTTTTCGGTAAGGAGTCGCTCAAAGAGGCGACTGACTACTGGCAGCAAGCGGCCGATATGGGATATCAGCCAGCTATTGAAGCACTCGAAGAGTTTGAGATAACCGATTAAAGAGTAAGACGTACACCTGGTCTTGTTGAGTTCACCTTTTCAGGTTTACTTAACATTATGTATTGTCCGGGATAGATACGTATCTCGTTTTGATCTCGAAGTCATTCTGTTCGATAAACGGTATACTCCTCAATATATCTCGATAGTTTTCAACCTGTTTCTCGTCTCCGATACCACCTGTTTTATAGTCGACGATCAATATTTCTTTTTTATCATTATCGATCATAATTCGGTCGACTCTAAATTCTTTTCCGTAATCGTTAAACAGTGAAAACTCGTTAAAGACCTTAGTCCATCTTGTGTCGAAAAGGTCGCTATTACAGCTTATAAAGTTGTTACACTGCTCTATTATGTCGTTAATCGTCTTTACAGTAGCCAAGTTTCCGTAAAAGGAGATAGTTTTATTTGTAGCTGTAACAAGCTCTTGTGCATCACCATATTTTATGTGTGCTAAGTAGTAGTGAGCTATATTACCGATTAAGTTTTGTTTGTTTTGCAGGTAGTTGCCAAGGTCGCTATATTTAGGATGATAGTGATCTTTGCTTTTCAGGTTATCTTTTCTTAAAGGTCTGAAGTAGGTATTATAGGGGATCTCAAAAAGTGGGGTAGAAGAGCTTTCCACGCTCTGTTGCACTTTGAGTTCGGCTTCATCACGTATGGTGAAGAGTCTTTCCTCAGGGTCTGTCTCAATCATAAGTTCTCTGTCATTCAATAATTTTACTACAGAGTTATAAAACAGTCTTGGGGTATCTATTTTGTCATCATCTTCTTTTTTTGGCTTCAAATAACCTTTAATTCCACCTGTGTTTTTAAAGACTAAAAAGAGGTAGAGATTTGTTTTAGCACGGGTCAGCGCTACGTAGAGGTTGTTGAGTTCTTCTTGGGTTTCTTTAATATACTTATTACGGTAGAGCAGATTATTCTTATCATTCTTAACTAAGTTCAGATAATTATATACGATCTGGAAGTCCTCTATTTTAGTGTAGTTTTCGTTCATTTTATAGAGTAGTTCGATATTTTGACCGAACCCTCCGGTCCCTTTGGATCTTTGATTAAAGACGAAGACGTTATTGAACTGAAGCCCTTTTGCTTTATGGAAGGTCATCAGCTGTATCGTATTGTTACTTTCCAGGCTAATCTGCTTCAGTTCTTCACTTTTAATTCTATCTTCTAAGTAGCTTAGGAAGCCGAAGATCGATTTAGAGGTGTCCACTCGATTATCATTCTCAAAGTCAGCCACTATTTCCATAAACAGGTGTAGTATCTTCATATATTGGTCTTGCTCAAAGGTGTTTAGGACGTTGAACTCCTCCAAAATATCGAGGATTAGCTCTAATATTGATTTATCAGACTGTTTTTCGAGAGCGAGTATTTTTTGAAGCTGAACGATGTCAGAGCACTCTTTTCCAAACGCTTCGAGTAGAGGCTCATTCTGTTTGGTTGCCTTATTGTAGACAAGCATTACTCGACGAAGCTCCTCAGCAGTGATTAAAGAGTAGTCTGAACGGAGAAACTCAAGTAGTGATATTATCTCCTTTTTGGCGAAAAAGTTAAGCAGGTATACAATAGGTTTTATAATGCTATGTTCTACAATAGGGGAGGACGATTCGAGGAGATACCCAATACCCTCCTCTTCAAGTGCAAATGAAATCTCTTTAAGATCATTGTTGGTACGAGCCAAGATAACAGAGTCTGCCGGGTTCAAAGGTTCTCGCTTATTCCCCTCCAACGCCGGTTTAACAACCTCTCTGACAAAACTTTGATATTTGTTGTCATCCTCTTCTTCGCCAACCTCGGCCTCATTATAGAAGGAGACCTCCCAATATCCGCCGGTCTCTTTAGTTTTGGATGTAATTTTGTCAGAATAATTCCACTCGACACC
>JAJBBL010000096.1 GCA_020532365.1 Candidatus Cloacimonadota bacterium
CACCCTCTATTTATCCGGCATATGGTCGAATTAGCTCCCCTTATGGTTGGCGTATACATCCGATTTCAGGTAGAAGGATTTTCCACAATGGTTTAGACATAGCAAATCAGTTGGGCTCACCTATCTACGTCACTGCCGAAGGGGTAGTCAAAGAAACAGGTTACAACCGATCTTACGGTCGATACATAATAATAACTCATAAATTTGGTTACGAGACGATGTATGCACACTTACAGAAGAGTCTGAAGAAGCGTGGGGAGCAGGTTGAAAGGGGCGAGATAATTGGCCATATGGGAAGTAGTGGGATTTCAACCGGGTCACACGTACACTACGAGATACGTCGGTACGGCAAGACAGTAAACCCGTATCAATATCTCAACAAAATGGAAGAAGACATCGTTATCACAAAGAAGTAGCCGATTGGATAATTAAGGGTTGTCTAAAAAGGGGATAATTTTTTGCGTCCACAGTGCCGAAGGTAAAGGTTCAGCATATAAGAGTCTGTTATCCACACTCGGAGAAGAGCACACCCTAATAGCCGTTGACAGCGGTGCAGACATACTTTTCGAGCAGCAAATCATCCCTGATGTAATCATTGGTGACTTAGATTCAATCCAGCAAGAAAGCCTCAATTTTTTTAAAAATAAAGTCGAAATAGTTCGTTATCCCAAAGAGAAAGATGAGACCGATACAGAGCTCGCCGTTGGATGGTGCGAACAGCAAGGCATAAAAGAGATTATCATCATCAACAGTTTGCGAGGCGATTTAGCACACACATTAGGGGTAATGATGATTTTGAAGTCAGCTTCAAGAAGAGGGCTCAACATTAAGATAGAGAGTTTGGACGAAACTGTTTTTGAAATCCCATTTAATTGGAAGGGTCGAGGAGTTATAGGCCAAAAGTTTTCTTTAATAGCGTTAACCCCTGAGGTAGAAGGAATTACCACTACCGGTTTAGCATATCCACTCATTAATGAATCGATATTTGATGACTCATGTCGAGGTCTTAGCAATCTTTTAGTTGACGAAGAAGTGACTATCAATTATAGGTCAGGTAAGTTGATAGGACTGTTAGATAAGATAAATGGGGTGAAAAATGAAAGAAGAGATCAAATTTAAAGATGCTATAAAGAGATTGGAGACGATTGTAAGAGAGCTTGAAGAGGGAGTCGATGAGCTCGACGATGTGGTTAAACTCTTTGAAGAAGGCTCTAAGTTAATAGTCGTCTGCCGCAGAAAGATTAGTGATGTAGAATCAAAAATAGAAACCCTATCAACAAAAATAAGCGATAATGAGATAGCAAACCTCAGAGGTGAAGATGAAAACTAAAATGCAGTTCAAAAGAGATTTAAAAGAGAAAAATGAGCTTGTAAATATCGCCATAGATAGGTTTTTACCTCGGAAAGATGAATACCCTAAGCAAATACATAAAGCTATGAGACATACCGTGTTTGCCGGTGGGAAAAGACTGAGACCATACCTGACGGTCACTCTTTATAATCTATTTTCTGACGACAATAGCAGTATTATAGAAGTTGCTGCAGCTATAGAAATGCTCCATACTTATACGCTTATCCACGATGATCTGCCCGAAATAGATAACGATGATATGAGAAGAGGTAAGCCCACCTGTCACGTAGTATACGGCTCGGACTTAGCGCTTCTCGCAGGGGATGCGTTACTGGTTAATGCCTTTGAAATGTTGAGTATGATCAATATCGACGATCGGATAAAGCTAAATCTGATCAGAGAAATGGCTGTGGAGTGTGGAGACAAAGGGCTCATTGCCGGTCAGATGGCTGATATACTTAACGAAGGGAAAGAGGGATCCCCTGAAATGTTAGATTTTATTCACCTGAATAAGACGGTGAAACTGTTCCGCCTCTGCTCCCGTATGGCTTGCTATACTGCACGCGTCAGAGAAGAAGACTTTGAAAGATTGGATGAATATAGTTATAGATTCGGAATGGCTTTCCAAATAATGGATGATATACTTGATGTTGAAGGGGAGGCTAAAAGCTTGGGTAAAACCATCGGAAAAGACGCTGAAAGCAATAAGATGACCTACCCAGCTGTGTATGGAATGGAAAAATCTAAGAGTGTAGCTAACCGACTTATAGAAGAGGCTAACGAGATTATCTCACACTACGAAGATAAAGCACACTTCCTGAAAATGCTGAATGACTATGTCATTACAAGAGAAATATAATACATGCTCGAAATAGCTATCAAGAAACTGAACTCGAGAGCAATTATACCCAAAAAAATGAGCGACTATGCCGCAGGCTACGATATATACTCGGCTAATGATGAGAATATTACGCTTAAAAAAGGGGAGGTGACTTCCATACCTACCGGCATCGCTATCAGCCTGCCTAAAGGATATGAAGGCCAAATTAGACCGAGAAGCGGACTCGCCCTCAAACATTACATCACAATACTTAACTCACCAGGCACTATCGATTCGGACTATCGAGGTGAAATCAAAATAATCCTCTTTAATGCCGGTAAAGATGAATTTGTCGTCGAACCGGGTATGAGAATAGCCCAATTGGTAGTCGCTAAATATGCTGAACTTGAGTTCAAATTAACCGAAAACTTAGATAATACGAAAAGAGGGGTTAACGGATTCGGACATACCTCTCTAAAATAGAAAAAAGTGGAGCTTCGATGAAAGATAAAAAAGCAATCACCGAAATTATATGTAAGATAGAAAGGCTTAAGAAAGAAAAAGATGCTCTGATCTTAGCGCATAACTACCAGCCTTTAGAGATTCATTCAGTTGCCGATCTAACAGGAGATTCACTACAGCTCGCTGAGCAAGCTGCTCAAGCCGGAGCTAAGATGATAGTGATGTGTGGTGTCAAGTTTATGGGAGAGACTGTTAAACTACTTAACCCTGACGCTAAAGTGCTGCTCTCTCATCAAAATGCAGGATGCCCAATGGCCGATATGATAACTGGAGAACAATTAAGAGAATTTAAGGCTCAATATCCAAATAATGCAGTAGTCTGCTACGTGAACTCAACAGTGGAAGTGAAAGCTGAGAGCGATATCTGCTGCACCTCTTCAAACGCTGTGAGAGTGCTACAGTCTATCCCAGAAGATAAGACGATCCTCTTCGTGCCAGACCAAAATCTGGGAAGCTATGCAGCTGAGAAGAGTAACCGAAAAGTCGTTACCTGGCAAGGATACTGCAGTATCCACCAAATTATAACCGTGGAAGATGTTAAAATAGCGAGAGAGAAATATCCTGACTATACAATCGTTGTACACCCAGAATGTACACCGGACGTGGTTAAATTGGCCGATTTAGCAGCCTCGACAAAAGGAATGGCTGACTACGTTGAGCAAAACGATAAAGTGATCCTCGGAACTGAGGTTGGACTTTATGAGCTGATGAAGAGTAGGTTCCCTGAGAAGAAAGTACTCCCGCTCTCTGAAAAGGCTATCTGTCCAGATATGAAGAGAAGTAGTCTGCCACTGCTATTAGAGGTTTTGGAGACTGAAAGTAACGAAATAATTATAGATAAAGATATAGCGGAAAGAGCCTTAAAGCCTATCGCAAAGATGCTGGAAATATAGGCTCATAAAAGACTCTATAGGCGGTTGACTGATGAAGCTGAGGCCTGTAAAACTACCGTTTGATGGCGTTACGATTCATCAAAATATCGAAAGCCAAGCGGTGTCGACCGATACGGAGATGCTCTATAACGCCGTAAAAGAAGAGTATCTTGACAGAATAAAAGAGAGTAAAAGAGTATTAGAGCTTGGAACTGGAAACGGTGTTCTCACAATAATGCTCGCCCTTACTTTTAAGAAGTGGGATATAACAGCTTTGGAAGTGCAGATACCTATGTACAAGCTTGCTGTGGAAAATGCTAAAGCTGCCGGCGTTGAAGTTGATCTTAGATTAGGTGATCTAAAGAGATTTCAAGAACCTGATGAGGATGCGAAGTACGATGTAATACTGAGCAACCCGCCCTACTTTAAGCTGGGGAACGGGAGGATAAGTAGCAATCTTTCAAAACTTATCGCTCGGTATGAAATACTATGCACGATGGAGGATGTCCTTAGCCTGCTTCAACGTGCTCTGAACGAGAAGGGTAAAGGATTTGTGCTCTATCCTGTGAGCAGAGCTGAAGAGATAGAATACTGGTGCCAAAACAAAGGGCTCTTAGTAGAAAAGGTGATCGCTTGCGA
>JAJBBL010000131.1 GCA_020532365.1 Candidatus Cloacimonadota bacterium
AGTAGTGGGGCAGGGGCAGCAAAACACTTCGACATAGTTGATAGAACCGATATTATTATGGGTACTTTTAGTAAGTCTCTCGCCTCCGTCGGTGGCTTTATTGCAGCTGATGCAAAGGTGATTGATTATATGAAGCACTTTGCACGCTCGCTTATTTTTAGTGCATCACTCCCTCCAGCTTCAGCGGCGAGTGTACTTGAGGCTCTTAAGATAATGGCAGAAGAGCCAGAAAGAATAGATAGACTGTGGGAAAACACTCACTTTATGATGAACTCTTTTAAAGAAATGGGTTATGACACAGGTGTTTCAACTACCCCGGTGATCCCTCTTCATACAGGTGATATGAAGACAACCTTCAAAATGTGGAAGCAATTGGCTGATGAAGGGGTATTTGTGAATCCAGTGGTACCACCTGCAGTTCCACCTAACAGCTGTTTAATAAGGTGTAGCTTTATGGCAACTCATACAAAAGAGCAGCTTGAATTCGGCTTAGATAAATTCAAAAAGATCGGGAAAGAGTTAGATGTTATCTAAAGCGTAAGTTTTTTGTAACGCTTTAATGGATGAATTAGCAGAGAGATAGAGCAGAATAGCCCTTGCTTTTGAGTCATTACGTTAAAAAATTGTTTGACAAGAAAACAGGGTATGTCTATATGGCTCTACTGAATGTTTATACGCGGGGGCGTAGTTCAGTTGGTTAGAACGCCTGCCTGTCACGCAGGAGGTCGCGAGTTCGAGTCCCGTCGCTCCCGCCATTTTTTTGCCCAAAATTCGGTATACTACCTACTTACTATCACCTGTGCGTATTCCACCTTATTTAGTCATTATCCGACTCGATAAATATTGTTTGACTATATTCAACCTAATATTATCCTATCCTTACAGTGTGGACTACTACACTGCTCGAAATTCAATAGGGGTTAATATGGAAATAAAGTTTAGAGACGTAGGACGTGGTATAGTTGCAGCGAGAGCGAGTATAGAGCTTGAGTCAGGAGTACAGATAAACGAGGTAACTATACTTAAGAGGGGCCCCAATTTAGAAATAGAGTTTCCACAAAAGAGCTTCAAGGGGCAAGACGGGCGTATACATTTTGTTGACATTATTACCTTTGATACTGAAGAGAAGAGAATTGTTTGGGAACTTGAGATCAAAGAACAGTATCAAGAATGGCGCAAGCAAAACAGACCCGTATCGGTGTATGAAAACCCAGACTATGAATTTTAAGAAAGGACTGTAAATGGAGTCAACCAAGAAAGTTAAAGAGCGCGTATTTATAATCGGTCTTTACACAGGCAAGGAAGACAAACAGGAGTATGAAAACACAATAGCGGAGTTAGAGCACTTATGTAAGACTGCTGATGCTCAAGTTATTGATGTATTTGTACAACAGTTAGACAAACCTAATGCCTCAACGTATATAGGTAAGGGCAAAATAGAAGAGATTAAAGAGAGGACGAAAGAGGACGAGGTTGATACACTCATATTCAACGATAATCTTTCACCTGCTCAAGCCAGAAATATTGCCCGGATAACAGAATGCAATATAGTTGATAGAACTGAGCTCATTCTTGATATTTTCGCTACCCACGCTAAAACGAAACAGGCAAAAATGCAAGTAGAGTTAGCTATTCTGCAATACAACTACTCAAAGCTAAGAAACCTGTGGCAACACTTCTCAAGAATTGAAGGGGGGATAGGCACAAGGGGTCCAGGAGAGACTCAGATCGAGCTTGACCGCCGAGAGATTCAGAAGAAGATTAGTAAACTCAAAGAGCGAATCAAAGAGGTCGAAAAAGTCTCAGTAGTTAAGCGAAAGAAGAGAAAACAGTTTGAAAATGTTGCTTTGGTAGGCTACACCAATGCAGGCAAATCTACCCTTTTCAACCGACTTACAGGAGAACAAAGATACGTTGCTAATAAACTGTTTGCAACATTAGACTCAACGACAAGAGCGCTCGACACTAAAGAGAGTGATCGGATCGTTTTATCAGACACAGTCGGTTTTATTAGAAAGCTGCCACACACTTTGGTGAGCTCTTTTCACTCTACCCTTTTAGAGGTTACTGAAGCGGACTTACTTCTTCACGTTGTGGATGTATCACAGCCCGACATTGAGGCTTATATTAACTCGGTTAACGAGGTGTTAAAAGAACTTGGTGCAGACAACAAAGAGATATTGTATGTCTTTAATAAGTTCGACAGTTTAGAGGATAACATTCAAAAGAAGATGCTCAAGAAATCGCTCGAGTTAAAATATCACAACACCATTTTCATCTCGGCCAAATATGACCAAGATTTTGATGAGTTGAAAGAGATGATAGTGCAGCTATTAAGGGAGTCTAAAAAAGAGTCGGTAGTTCGCATACCTACAGAGCTTAAAAATCTTCTTTCTTATATAGAGTCTGACATCGACATCGTAATGCGTGAGTTTGACCAACTAACTATAGAGCATGTCATTACAATCAGGGCGAGCAAAGAGGATACTAAAAATATTATCAAACAGATAGAAGAGTACAAACTAAAGAAATATATCAACGAATAACAAGTATAGGAGGAATGAGATGATTAGTGATTTAAATCAAATCCTGTCAACGAGTATCAAAGGGATGAAAAAGTCTGCAATTCGTGAGTTATTAAAGCTAACCTCGGATCCAGAAATTATCTCTTTTGCGGGTGGGCTTCCAGCTCCAGAATCTTTCCCAGTCAAAGAATTAAACGAAGTAATTGCTAAAGTTATGAGGGACGAACCAGCCTTAGCTCTTCAATATGGTTCAACAGAGGGCGACAATCTTTTAAGAACGCTTTTAGTTGAGAGATATCGTAAAGAGGGGTTGGATATTTCTCTTAAGAATTTAATTATCACCACTGCTTCACAGCAAGCGCTCGATCATATTGCCAAGATCTTTGTCAACAGAGGTGACAAAGTTATTGTTGGTCTACCTTCTTACTTAGGTGCTCTCGGTGCGTTTAATAGCTATGGTGCTGATATGGTTGGTATCCCATTGGATGAATACGGTATGAGTGCCGAAATCTTAGAAG
This sequence comes from Candidatus Cloacimonadota bacterium, assembly GCA_020532365.1. Classification (GTDB taxonomy): domain Bacteria; phylum Cloacimonadota; class Cloacimonadia; order Cloacimonadales; family JAJBBL01; genus JAJBBL01. The sequence goes on from JAJBBL010000131.1 coordinate 3,044, forward strand.
AAGAGCTTAAAAAGCTTAAAGCTATGAACCAAAAGCCAAAGTTCATCTATGTTATACCAGATTTCCAGAATCCATCAGGTATTACAATGCCAAAAGAACGTCGCTTAGAGATAATTGATATCGCTAAGAGATACGACGTGTTAATCGTTGAAGATAGCCCTTACAGAGAGTTAAGATTCGAAGGTGAGCCAGTTCAAACTATGTATGCATTGGATAACACCGAGCAAGTTATTACTTTAGGAACTTTCTCAAAAATCTTTGCTCCTGGCTTTAGAATTGGCTGGGTCATTGGTAACGAAGACATACTTGATAAAATCGTAACAGCTAAGCAAAGCTCTGACTTATGTACCCCACCATACACTCAAAGAATTGCAGCCAGATACCTTGAAGCAGGTCATTTAGATACTAATATCAACAATATTATTGATTTATATCGTGACAAGCGTGACGGTATGTTGAATGCTTTCCGCGAGTATATGCCAAAAGAGGTACATTGGACTGAGCCAGACGGTGGGCTTTTCTTATTCGTCACCTTGCCTGAGCATATGGATTCTGAGAAACTATTTATGGAAGCGATTAAGCAGAAGGTTGCGTTTGTTTCCGGCACAAGTTTCTACTGTAATGGTGAAGGCAAAAACACTATGAGGATCAACTTCTCATACTCTTCAAAAGAGGTTAACATTGAAGGCTCTAAGAGATTAGCCAAGGTAATCAAAGACAACTTATAATCAATCTATAGAGAGGGGTGTGTGTTTTTCCACACCCCTTTATATTCATCAAGGAGGTTTACTAATGGAGAATAGTCAAAACATTGTTGAGTTTATTAAAAAGAACAGTTTGTCTAAGTATTTTGAGTTATTGCCGGGCTTCATTCATAATATTAACACCCCTTTGATGAGTATTTCAGGTAGAATGGAGTTAGTTCAATTCAAACATCCTGAGATTAAAGGTATAACTCAGATGTTGGAGCAAGTTGAAAGACTTAATATGATGGTTGACAACCTAAAAACAATGATAGAAATGGATAGAGATGAGGAGGCAAAGAGTATAAACCTCAAGACCTTTTTCGCCTCATTAGACCAGTTTCTCCACCTCTATATGCCCTATAAACACAAGATTAAACATACACTTGAAAT
>JAJBBL010000035.1 GCA_020532365.1 Candidatus Cloacimonadota bacterium
CTATAAATGTATCGAGTAATAACGAAAAAAGGCGACTAATCAGCCGCCTTTTTATTTGTATTGTATAGACTTATGTTATTTCAGTAGCAATATTTTGTTGGTAGCGCTGTACTTGCCGCTGGCGAGCTTTATCATATAAACACCGCTTGATAATGAAACGCCACTACTGTCTTTCCCATTCCAGATGATGCTGTGGGAACCAGCGTTTAGATTATCTTCGACTAATCTCGTAACCTCCTGTCCTTTTATGTTGTAGATAGTGAGGGTGGCATACCCTTTTTCGGGCAGATTGAAGCTGATTTTAGTGCTTGGATTAAATGGATTTGGCGCTGCAGTTATTCTTAAGTCAGACTGTGGTAAAAGCAGTTTCTCCACGTCAGTAAACATATAGTCATAGGCACCCATATCTGGTGCAGAACCACTCCAAGTCCCTTCTTGTAAATCGATTAGCTCTAAATTACCTTGTGAATATTTAGCGATGCCGGCATTGCGACAGGGGGAGTTTTCATTTAGACGGTAGTCTTTATTTTCTGCTGAGAGGAATTGGGGGTCGACATTAATATTCCCAGTGCCGTAAAAACCGTCTTGAACGTCACTATAAAAGACGTTTACGGAGCCGTTTCCTAAAAGTCCTATCTGTTCGGGCTCATTACCCCATAGAATGGAGTTTATCATATAAATGTGTGAGTTAACACTTAAAACCCCACCGCTGACAGAGCTGCTCCCTTTACCAACGTTATCTGCCACAGTAAAGTGTCTGGCTACCACGGTTGAGTTAATGGTTGCAAAGCCGCCGTTACTGTTTGCACTATTATTGTTAATGTCGATACGTTCAAGCGTTGGATTGGAGTTCATAACAGTAAGCCCAGCACCGTAATTGCTTGCTTGATTGTCACTGATATAGATATCTCGAAGAATTGCTTCGGAATTTTGCAGAAAAATACCGGCTCCGTTGGTAGTTGCTACATTGTTAACTATTCTAAGGTGAGAGAGGGTAGGGTTGGAGTCAGCTACTCTTATCCCACCGCCGTTTGAGAATTTACCGTTAGTGATTGTGAACCCTTTTAGCTCGGCTAAGCTGGACTCGTTATTGGTAAACTGGACAGTTGGATTTTCACCACCACCGTCGATAATGGTGTTAATGATTTCTATTTTATTTTCCGTATGCTCGTATTTTGAGACGACACGACAGTTCTTTCCATTAAACTTAACATTTTCCTTGTAAGTACCGGCAGTTACGACAATAGTCTGTCTATCGACTGCTTTAGTGATAGCGTAGTTTATTGTTTTGTAAGGGTTTGACTCAGATCCGTCCCCTGTTTCATCATTACCAGCGGTTGCTACATAAATTTCGGATGAAATAGGGGAGCCCAGTTCGTGTTCATAGCAACCAATATCGGGGTTTGAGCCTTCTGGCTGAGGTCTTTTATTGTTATCCATGTCGTAATCAACGCCTGTTACTCTACCAGCTCCAATACAGCTTGAAAAAGGTGCTAATCTCCAATCTCCATTTAAGTGGTCTAAGAATGCAGGATCAGCAGAAATATTTCCGTCTCCCTCTTGTATAAAGGTAGTATTGCAGTAGGTTATACTCGGCTCGGTGTCGTATACAAAATCTTGGTCACCATTGTTTTGGATGATACTGTTGGTAATGATCCACCCTTGTTCAGTAGGGGTATTGGTCATAAAGATACCTGAGTTATTATCGAGGATATTTGAGAAATCAATATTCAAACTACCTTTTTCAAGGTGAATAACCCCTTGTTCGGAAGCACTATTGTTTATTATCACTGAGTTGATCAAATTTAGGTTGCTTTCTAAACAGCGGATTGCGGAGCCTGAAGCGGCGCTATTCCCTTCAACAATTGTGCCGATTAGAGTAACGTCAGAAAAAGATGCACTAATTCCACCACCGCCGCTAATTGCTTGGTTATCAACAATATGGCAGTTGATAAAAGTTGGGGTAGCGTATTCAATACCTATTGCACCACCAAAATTTGAGGCGGTATTATTAGTGAAAACGCAGTTCTTAATTACCGGAGAAGCTTCTCTAATAAATAGCCCACCTGGGCTTAGTCCTTGTCCCCAGCCGCTGTGAATAGTGAAACCATCCAATATTGCCTCTTTTTCGCCAGTAAAGGCTATGGCAACAGCAGGGCTTCCTGGGTATGAACCCATAAGAATAGTCTCTTCAGGCTTGCCTTGATTAACAACTGTGATCCCTTTGCCGCCAAAGTCGAGCGTTTCAAGATATTCTCCCGGGGCAACGTTAACAATACTCCCTTCAGGGGCGAGGTCTATTGCTCTGGCGAGTGATGAGTATGGGTTATAGTTTGATCCATCTCCATACTCTTCATTTTCAATATCTACGTATATTACGCTGGAATGTGGGGAGCCGGCACCATATTCAAGTGTTATTTTTTTGTTAACACCGCCAATGTCTTCACCTCGCCAGTATTCAGTTTTACCATCAATCCAGCGCACCATTATTTGTTGTATTTCATTCTGCTTACCGAGACCGAAGTGTAATGGTAGCTGATGCATACTTTGGTCACTTGAGGTAGTTTCCACCTGTTTTATATAGCTTGCAGTTCCGTCCTTGTAGAAGATTCTTGCTTGGCTTCCGACTGCTGTTTTACCAACCCTGACGCCACTACCAACGAGATCTACTTGAAGCCAGTTATTGTCATTTCCATTATTTTTGAAGAGGTGTACCCCTTTATGTTCAGGCCTATAGCCTGCTGAGGTGTAGAACAAAATATCGAGAAAACCGTCTCCATCATAGTCTCCAGCTGCAAGTCCCATTACTTCATTAAATTCATTGAATTTGGTAAAACCGAGCTTTTCTGTGACATCTACAAAGTATCCAGGACGTTCAGGTCCTTGGTTTTCGAAAACATAACAAAAATACCCTTCATCTCCATACCACTGCGTAAGCCAGAGGTCGAGCCATCCATCGTTATCATAGTCGATCCAGTTGACGTTGTGCCACTGTTTTTCGGGTCCATCGGTAAAGAGTCCTGTCTCTTCGGTTATGTTAGTAAAAGTTCCATCTTGATTGTTTTCATAGACCGCTGCCCAGCCGTGAATATTAGCGACGGCGAGGTCAAACCAGCCGTTGTTGTTAAAATCACCAAAAGCGGCACCTGAGGCTAATCCATAGCCATCTCTTCCGTGCGGCTCGATCGCGACACCAGCTTCATCTGCTTTGTCGAAAAATCTGCCAGTTCCGTCGTTTACCCACAGCATATTGATTGGATTGCTCGGGGCGATAACATAAACTGGTACGAAAATATCAATGTCGAAATCCATATCGAAGTCACAAGAGTTAACACCGCGACTTGCTCTTTTGTACTGGGGGAGATTGAGCTGTGGTATGTAGATACCTGTGGCATCATACCAGTTTCCTTGATTGTTTCGGGAGAAAAGACGATCAGCCCCTAAACCGTGATCTGGCTCCCAGTTGCCGAAAAGTGTTATATAAATATCCATCTTACCATTGCCAGTAACGTCGACAAACATTGGTTGCCCACCCTTTACGTTCAGCGGGAGAGTATAAATCTTCTCCCCTGTAAACTTATAGTCGGGAGGACCTGAGTTTTCAAAATAAAAGCAGTGACGCTCTCTTGTTGGAGTAGTGTGAATATGTTCTGTAATAACCATATCAATATAGCCATTTCCATTAGCGTCGGCGAAAGAGACTCTGGTATCACTTCCTATGCCGTAAGAATCAAGATCGGATGTGTCTCTCGGAGTAAAGGTGCCGTCTCCATTGTTGAGGTAGAAGTAGTAAGGCGCTATAAATGCGTCTAAAAGCCCGTCGTTATTAATATCAATCCAAGCCACACTCCAAGCCCCTTTGGGGGCTTCAGGAAAAGCTTGATTGGTGACGGATGTAAACTGTGCATTCAGAATGGTAAACACAGTTAGAGTAATCAGTGTGATAAAAATCTTCTTCGTATTCATTTTTAGTTTCTCCGTACATTTATCGGTGTTAGATTTAACAGAAAAAAGGTGTAAGAACCTTTATGTTTTATATGATCCATTATCACTCGGATAATTGGTATTCTGTCAAGAGCAAAATATCCCTTGGGACACAACCCTTATCTAAGGGTCATCTAAGGAGTATAGTCGTAGGCGGCCCTGA
>JAJBBL010000090.1 GCA_020532365.1 Candidatus Cloacimonadota bacterium
CTTAGTGCTGTTAGTTCTTTGCTTCTTCTATCTTCCTCTTCTCGGCTCAATCTTGCCGGTTGGGCAACGAGTAGAGTGAAGAATACCGATAACAACAGGAAAAGAAGTATCATTATTTTCATTTTACTATTCTCCTTAGTTTGGACGCAGACTAAACAATGAGATATATTATGTCAAGCAATATGAAATCACGCATCCCCCCGAAATTATTTCATTGAATTTAGGAGCTGTTTGGTTGGCAATGTTTTACGACAGCTTAATTCGTGAAAAGTGCTTAAGTCTAACTAAAAAAGTTAAGATAAACTTGAGTTGTAGAAACACTGTGGATCATTGAAAAACTAACACTTTGAGTGGCTTTTAAAAAAATGTAATTTTTGTTATAAATATATAGATTATTGCTTTACAAAAAAGCTGACCCCTATAAGTTGAATTCACTAAAACCAACAAGGAGCCAGCTATGCTTGATGGTCAGCAGAAAAAAGTTAAGCAGAACTTGCAAGTAAAATTTTCACAGCACTTAGAGAAATATAAGGAAGGTGTTCATTTACCCGAATACAACTTCATACAGGATCTCTGTCTGGGTATACTCAAGACAATCTCTGTTATTTGCAATAAGATAGCTATATCTATGAATGAGAAGGTTACAGAATATGAATCAGCTACTTCTTTTAGCTATGTGTTTCCTTTATTCACTAAAAAAGTTCGCTCTACAATACCTGGCTGTTTTCCCGGCGATTATGCAGTACAAAAAAAAGTGTTGGAAACATATTTATATGTTCATTTATTACCGACTGAGTAAGCTGGTAGAAACATGTTTCAGCTTAGTAACAAGGCTAAATATACAGCCATATAAAGGGAAATGGCACGATCAACAACAGCATTATTTGCCCTTCATGAAAAACGGGGGGATCTGAGAATTATCAATTCTTGACAGTAAAACGATATTCAAAGATTGTGATTCAGTGTGCTAGGTGGGGAGCCAGCGGTGCCCTGTAACCCTCAATCCGCTATAGAGGGACTGAATTCCTGCAGAAGAATACCGACTCTACCTGTGGGTGAGAGAAGTGGTGTTGAGGAGTAAACCCGACGCAATCGTAACCTGTGAACCTTGTCAGGTCCGGGAGGAAGCAGCAATAAGCAGAATTTACGATGTGCCGCCGGCAAATTTGCTCTGAGCTAACTGACTTATTCTGCAGAATAGATAAGTATCGACTGCAGGTGCACACCTATAATTTAGCAGGTCAAGCCTGTCGAAGAGAGATAATAAACTACCCTATACCATTTTAAGGAGCGCCAATGTCAGAGAAGATCAATATTCCAAGAGGGACTTTTGATATATTACCGGGTGAAAGTAGTAAGTGGCAAAAACTGCTCAATATTTTCTGTGAAACCGCAAATCTATACAGCTATCAAGAGATTGTGACCCCTATATTTGAGAGTGCACATCTTTTTGAGCGTGGTGTAGGGGAGGTTACCGATATAATTGAGAAGGAGATGTATAGGTTTACTGATCGGAAGGGGCGCGAGTTTGCGCTTCGACCGGAGGGGACTGCTCCGATAGTTCGTAGTTTTATAGAAAATCATCTCGGCAAAGAATATGCGCCGGCGAAACTCTATTATTTTGGACCGATGTTTAGGTACGATCGACCACAAAAAGGGAGATATAGGCAGTTTCATCAATATGGCGTCGAGCTTATCGGCTCGAATAATCCTTATACCGATGCCGAGGTTATCGCTCTTGCCGATCACTTTCTTAAACAGATCGGGATAAAGAACTACACGTTAGAGATAAACAGCATTGGATGTGATAAATGCTCCCCTGTTTATGACGCCGCTTTGATAGAGTACTACTCCAAACACAAGGATGAGCTGTGTGGCGACTGCGTCAAAAGGTTGGAAAAGAATCCTAAAAGATTGCTCGACTGTAAAAACGAGAAGTGTCAGCTGATCGGTAAAGAGGCACCATCAATCCTCGATTACTTGGATGAGGATTGTGCAGCAGCATTTGAAAAAGTAAAATACTATCTCAATTTACTAAAGGTAGATTATATTGTAAACCCTCGCATAATAAGGGGATTAGACTACTATTCCAACACGGCTTTTGAGTTCCTTACCACAAGCCTTGGCTCACAAAACGCCTTGCTTGGTGGTGGGCGCTACAACGGATTAGTCAAGCAGTTGGGTGGGGTAGATACACCGGCTGTTGGCTTTGCAGGTGGAGTTGAAAGGCTTTTAGCCGTTGCCGAAGCAGAGGGAATATCGCTTGTCGACAGCGGAAATAGCGGTATTTACGTTGCCAATATTGGTGCTGAGACGATTGACTACGCTTTAGCGCTCTGTGCAGAGTTTCGTTCAAAGGGTATTAGTGTTGAGTACGAGATAGACAAAAACAACTTTAAAAGCCAGCTAAAGAGCGCCAACCGCCTCAACATTCCATATGTTTGCATTGTCGGTTCAGAGGAAATGGAGGGTCAAAGGTTTACCCTCAAAGAGATGAATAGTGGTAAACAGGTAACTCTTAACAGGTCTGATATTGGCGAAAAGTTTAACAATTGGCCAAAATTATCTGTTTTTGAAGCCGAACAAACCTGCTGATTAATTCAAAATAAAAAGAAATATAAAGGTGAGACTTATTAGTAGTCTACAGTAAAGAACTGGTTTAAGTATCTATTTTGCCGGCTTTTCCGACTACTTTTCAAGAAGATCATACAATTTTCTTGACCTTTAATGAAAAGGTAAGTTCATTGCTTAAAAAACTATCTGTTGGAGGAACGGTGAAAATAACGAAGCTGGACGATACGTTCAACTACCTCAAAGAAAGACCGAAGAAAAGACTCGTTGTCGCTTACGGTCAAGATGCAAACACTGTTGAAAGCGTTCATCAAGCTGTGAGTATGGGTTTAATTGAAGCGACAATAGTCGGTGACGAAAAAGTGATTCAGAAAGTATGCAAAGAAAAGGGTTGCGACCATAAAGCATTCGAAATTATTAACGAGCCAGATGAGAATAAAGCCGGTACTGTTGCGGTAGATCAAATTCTTGATGGGAAGGGTGATTTCTTGATGAAAGGTCTGATTAGCACGGACAAATACATGCGTGCTATTCTTAACAAAGAGAGAGGTTTGCTTCCACCCGGCGGTGTATTGAGTCACGTCACAGTTTTCGAGTGTCAAAACTACCATAAGTTATTGATTGCTGGCGACGTAGCCGTGATTCCCCAACCTGACTTAAAACAGAAAATAGCTATCACAAATTATCTGATCAAAACTGCTCATTCGCTCGGTATAGCCGAACCAAAAATAGCAATAATCAGTGCTACTGAAAAGGTAAATCCCAAAATGAGCTCTTGTGTCGATGGGGCTATAATTGCAAAAATGTCTCAAAGGGGGCAGATTAAAGGTGCTATAATTGACGGTCCATTTGCAATGGATGTCGCTATCGATAAAGAGAGTGCGGATGTAAAAGGGATCGAAGGTGTTGTAGCTGGGGACGCCGACGGCCTACTTTTTCCAGAAATAGTATCGGGCAATGTATTTTATAAAACGATGACTAAGATGGCGAAGGCTAAATTAGGTGCTTTCGTTGTCGGAGCAAAAGTTCCAGCCATTTTACCGTCACGTGGTGACGACGCCAAGTGTAAATTATATTCAATTGCATTAGCAGCATTATCAGCATAAAAAGGAGAGGAAATGATTAAGAATCTGAATGAAATGAAACAGAGAGTTATTGACGGCGGGAAGAAACGTTTAGCAGTAGCATATGCGCAAGACCCGAACACTATCAACGCCATTGCTATGGCTGTAAAAGATCAACTTATCAGTGCTTACATGGTTGGAGACCAACAGAAGATTGAAGAGCTGATGAAGAAAAACTCATTACCTAACTCATTATTTGAGATAGTCGACGTCAAAGACGAAGCAGGTTCCGCTGCTAAAGCGGTTGAGTTGGTAAAGAACGGTGATGCAGACGTACTTATGAAAGGTCTGGTAAGCACACCTATTTATCTTAAAGCGATTCTCGACAAAGAGAAAGGGATCTTGCCTAAAGGTAACGTCTTGACCCACCTTACGGTAATGGAAGTACCTTCCTATCATAAG
>JAJBBL010000165.1 GCA_020532365.1 Candidatus Cloacimonadota bacterium
GTTTTCAAGCTCTTGGCTTACAAAGCTATCGAAGTCCTGTTTATTAGCTGTTAAGATGGCATAATGTTCGGGGTTATAAGTTTGGATTACCACTTCACCTTTTTTATCGCCCCTTCCGGAACGACCTGCTACCTGAGTTAATAACTGAAAAGTGCGCTCAGAAGCACGGAAATCGGGTATGTTTAGGCTATTATCTGCATTTATCACGCCGACTAACGTAACCTGAGCAAAGTCTAACCCCTTTGCAATCATCTGGGTACCAAACAAAATGTCAACAGTCCCTTCGTTCATTCTTTGAAACATAGAATTGTAGCTCTCTTTGCCTCTAACTGTATCGGCGTCCATCCTGAGGAGTCGCGCTGTGGGGAATAGAATTGCTAATTGTTTTTCAAGCTGTTGAGTGCCGGCAGAGCCGTATTCTAAGATATAGCTGCCACAAGTAGCGCATTTACGTATTAATGCCTCGGAATAACCACAGTAGTGACACATAAGTTTGTGTTCACTCGAATGATAGATAAGGCTGACGTCACAGTTAGGACACCGATGAATATGCCCACAAGAGGTACACAAAACGTATGATGCATAGCCACGTCTATTTTGGAGTAGAATTATCTGTTCATTTCTTTTAAGCCGTTCTAAAATTTTGGTTTTAAGTATGTCGGAGATAAGGTTTTCGGAGTCATCCTCTTTTAGGTCGACGATACTTACTACTGGCATCGGGATATTTAGTGGGCGGTGAGTTAACTGTAGCAGCTGATACTTATTGTTTAGAGCGTTTTGCCAAGACTCCAAAGAGGGTGTAGCGCTCCCTAAAAGGACTGCTGCTTTGTTTTGCTTACCCCTCATCACTGCTATATCTCTGGCATTATAGCGAGGGTTATTATCCTGTTTATAGCTCCCTTCGTGCTCTTCATCGACTATGATGATACCGATGTTTTCAAGGGGGGCAAAGATAGCGCTCCGAGCACCTAAGACGATTCGGCAGTCACCTTTCTTAATCCGCTTCCATTCCTCCCACCGTTCTCTTTCGTTTCTGTGGCTGTGCAGGATAGCGATATTTTCACCAAAGGCATTGTAAAATCTTTCTTCCATTTGAGGAGTTAGAGCTATTTCGGGGACTAAAATCAGAGCGGTTCGAGAGAGGGCTAAAGTTTCCCTAATCAGCCGGATATAGACCTCTGTTTTACCACTACCAGTAACACCATACAAAAGGAAAGGCATAAACTTACGCTGTAGAAGCTGTTTTTTGACCGAGTCGATGGCGATCTCTTGCTCTTTTGACAAGGTGAGGGTAGTTTCTTTTTTAGAAAGGGAGCGATCTTGCTCCATCTCCTTAACTTCTCGAGGCTCTACAAAAATCAACTGTTTTTCTTTCAATGCTTTTATTATTGCGTAGCTAACGTGGTCTGCAACTCTGGCGAGCGGGAGAGCTTTGTTTTGAGGGTTATCTATTTGCGAGAGTTTATCTTGGATTAGTTGCCACGCTTCGGTTTGTTTTGGTGTAAGCTCAGGTGTCTCTTTAATTTCTTCATTGGGGATGATGAAATTGGCAAACTTCTTCTTTATTTTAGCGTCATAGGTACGTTTAATCTCTATGATTTCTTTCTCTTCTAATTGCTCTAATAGTTTATGTAGAGGGACACCTTTCAGTTCTTTTTTAAGCTCGTCGACACTCTCCCAGTGCTCAAAGTGCAGTATATCCAGGATTTTGGTCTCTATCTCATCGAGCTGGTCAGAGATATCGGAGGTCTCTTTAATTTTCCTTACTTCCTGGACGATTTGGATCTGTATCGCAGTAGGGAGCATTGCCGAGATAACGGTGCCTAAGCTGCAAAAATAGTAGTTACTAATCCAATATGCCAGAGAGAGTAATTCTTCAGAGAGGAGCGGCTTTTCTTCGATTATTTCATAGATCTCTTTGTACTGACTATTTTTCTCTTTATCGCTAAGTTTGTGCTCTTCCCAAACAAAGCCGGTTACAAAGTTGTTGTTGAAGTTCACCAATACACGACACCCCTTGGTCAGTTTGGTCGTGCTTTTATAGGTGTACAGCTGGCTTATGTTAAGTGGTAACGCTACGCTATAGTAATACATTTTCGACAAATTTCCTTTCTTTATTAAACGTCATCCTATCAGGAAGCGAAAAGATGTCAACAAGATTGATGTTAGTGCTTGCTCATTTAAGAGGTAAAAGCACTATACGAAGATGATTACTGAGATTAATGCGCTAAGGACTGTGATTTGAACGATGTAGTCGAATAGTGTCAGTTTTCTTTCATAGAGAGAGGTTCTTTCTCGATATAGTCTAAACCCTTTTAGATCGAGGGCGATAGCTCGGTATTTAACATCGTTTAGGTTGTTCACCAACACCGGTATCAAAAGGGCTATAAGCACGTTCAGCTTGTTTTTTATCGAGAGCTTTTTAAGGTCAATATCCCTTAAATATAATGTCTCCTGATAGGCAGCAAATAGAGTATAATAGTCGGGTATAAAGCGGATCAGAGTAGTAACAAGGAATGATATTTCGTAAGGAAACTTCCAAGCTTTAAAAGAGAGCATATAGTCTGATGATGGGATGCCAAAGAGTAACCCTGCGATAAAGATAAGATTTACCAGCCTAAGGGCGATAACTATGGCGTAGGTGACCCCAAGGTCGGTCACTTTTATGAAGTAAAAACTGAAGAGGACTTCGCCACCTCTACGGAAAAAGATTTGAAGTACCGCTATGCTAAGCAATGCGGGTACTAAGTGCTTCATCCGCCCCTTAATCTTTTTAAAGAGGCTGCTTCTGTCAGAGGCGAAGAGGATAAGAGTCAATGCTATAGCTGTAATACAGACTTGCACTATTATCTTCTGTTTGGCAACGGAAAGAGTAGAGAGTGATGCGGCAATTATCAGAATAGTTCTTGTGTCGAGTTTAGACGTCATTTGCTGTATACCTCTTCAAATTTACCTGAGTCGAGATTGAGGTGTCGGTCGGCTATACCCTTGAATAGGTCGCCTCTGTGAGTGACAAAGATGCCACCTGTACTCTGTTCTTTCTTCCGTTTAAGGAGCTCTAAGAAAAGATCAATGCCTTTGACGTCTAACCCTGCAATAGGTTCGTCTACGACCCAATACTTTTCGGGAAAGAGGGGCAAGGCTGCCAACATAACCCGTCTTTTTAATCCAAAACTAAGGTTCCAAACGGGCTCTTCACGGTATCGAAGTAAGTCCATTGAATGAAGTGCTTCATCTCTTTTAACTTCTTTATCGGGGTTATCTTTCTCACTGAACCTGTTTTGCCACACCTTTAGGTCTTCATCAGGTGTAACACCGATAACGTTCCCTACAAGGTCTTGCTTGATGAAGATCATATTACTCATCAGCTCTGCAGGTTTAATAGTTTGAAAGTCTTTGTCGAAAGAGATAAGCTCACCTTCATAACCCTTTAAGAGTCCGGTCAAAAGGCGGCAGAGGGTACTCTTACCAGCTCCATTTTTACCGGTGACTATAACTAACTCGTTTTTTTTGAAGTCTTGGTCGACTTTATCGAACAGTAGTTTATCGGGGTTAAATCCGAACGTAAAGTTTTTCAAACTGTAGCTAATCATAACGTATCTAAATCTATAGTTTTGTCAGCAAAATCAAGTATGACGGGGTTATGGTCGATCAAGATTAGAGTTTTACCCTCTTTTTTCAAGGTTTCACAGATTTTGCTAAAGATGTTAACTATTTTCCCTTCGATACCTGCCGTAAACTCATCCAGTAGATAAATTTGGGGCGAAAGGGTTAGTATTGAAGCGAAAGAGACTAATTTCTTTTGTCCGAATGAGAGAGTATTGGTCTTACTCTTTCTCAAGCTTTCAATGCCTAAGAGCTCAAGATAATAGTCGATCCTTCTTCTCATCTCTTCCCTTGGCAGACAGTGATTTTCAAGTCCAAAGGCTATTTCCTCTTCTACCACAGGCATGAAGATCTGCTTATCGGGCTCTTGAAACAGGATATTGATTTTACTGGAGAGCTCCTTCAGCGGAACGTCCTTTATTTCCTCTCCATTGATAAGCACTTCACCCTCTAAGTGGCCTTGA
>JAJBBL010000218.1 GCA_020532365.1 Candidatus Cloacimonadota bacterium
TATTTCTGGCTGAAAAAGGACTATATTCAAACTCATTTAGACATTATCTCGACCCATCTATCAATAAGCACTTCTATCCGATTTCGATCCTCTAAAGATTTTATGTTAGAGTTAAGTATTTTCTCGGGTACCGGTATATTTTTAAAAGAGTCGGGTAGGGTTACTTTATCGTTAACAGGGTACATCCACTGAGTAGTTGGAATGTGTTGTTGGAACTCTTTAGTGAGGGTAAAATCGATGAATTTTTGAGCTAATGAAAGCTTTCTCGTGCCGGCAACTATCCCAGACCCCTCGATTTGCATAAAGGCTCCTTCGATTGGTATGAAAGCTTTGTATCTGGTGGTATTTTCGTATTCAATATGGAAAGCGGGGCTTGTGGAGTAGCTCAACACGATTGGTACCTCACCTGCTAAAAACATACTGTAAGCTTCGTCCCAGGAGGTACTTACAGTTAAGATGTTATTCTTAATACTTCTCCAGAAGTGGCCAAAACCGTTCTCACCGAACGCAGCGGCAGACCAAAGGAGTAATCCTAAACCAGGGGTAGAGGTTCTGGGGTCGGAGATAACAATTTGATTCTTCCATTTACCATCCTGAATTTGACCGAAGGTGGTAGGGACGTTGTCCACTATAGAAGAGTCATAAATGAAGGCAAAATAACCGTAATCGTATGGTGTAAGGCGATATGTTTTATCAAAGTGTAATCTTTCTGGAATAGACTTCAGTGTTTCCGATTTGTATTCAACGAAGAGTTTTTCACTAAGCGCTCTTCTAAGCATAGTGTTATCGACACCGATAGCGACGTCGGCTTGCGGGTTATCTTTTTCCAAGACTAAGAGGTTTAAAAGGTCACCTGCATCTCCGACACTTTCTAAGGTTACTTTACAGTTATATTTCTCTTCAAATGCTGGTATCGTATGTTCAGCTAAACCCCAGGTGACAAAGCTATCATAGGTGTAAATTTTCAATGTATTATCCTCTTCATCAGAGCTATAAGAAGCTTTCTTAGCACAACCGCCAAGGATTAAAATCAGAACGCTAATGATTAGTAATAGTTTGTTTTTATTCACTTAAATCCTCCAAAAAGTATTGTGGCAACCACAAAGTCCATTATCAAGATTAGAATGGATGAGTAGACTACTGTGAGAGTGGCGACTCGACCAACCCCTTCAGCTCCACCTTTAGCTTCGCTCCCAATATAACACCCCATCGAGGTTATGACCAGTCCAAAAAAGACCGATTTGGCAATACCACCCCAGAGGTCAGTCGGGTAGAAGTAATGTCTCATATTATTGAAAAACGTATGGAAGTTAACGTTGTAGTGGAACCTTGAGACTACAAACGCCGAGCTGATTCCTATGATATTAGAGTAGATAGTAAGAATTGGCAAGATAATTATTCCCGCCACTATTCTCGGTAGGTATAGATATTCGATAGGATCGACCCCCATACTCTCCAAAGCATCTATCTGTTCGCTAACTTTCATAGAGCCTATCTCGGCCGCTATAGCAGCACCTATTTTACCAGAGAGCACTAAGGCGGTCAGAACCGGAGCCAACTCTATCATCATCGATTTACCGATCATTACACTTATCAAGTTAACGGGAATATACCCTTTAGTTTGATAAGAAGCTTGCACGGCTGTTACCAATCCAGTAAAAGCTGAGGTAATAGCAATCAGAATAAGGGAGTCATACCCCATTCTTTTTAGCTGGGGTATTAACTCGTTTAACCGTTTGAATATTTTTGGCGACGAACGTAATACTTGTAAGTTAAAGAGCACATTACTGCCGATTTTACTCAGCATTGAAGCGCAACTAATATTCCTCTCCATACTCGCTTGTCTCTAAGTCACGGAATACTGTATATTCGGGGAAGAATCCCATTGTAATAGTACTTGTGCGCCCTTGTCTGTTTTTGGCAACGCTCACTTGTATCGTATTATCTCTTACTGAGGGGTCTTGCGATTTGTTCTCTTTTTCGCGGTAGAGGAAGATAACGATATCGGCGTCTTGCTCAATAGCTCCTGATTCTCTTAAGTCGGAGAGTCTTGGCTTATTATCGTCTCTACTTGCCGGTGAACGGTTAAGCTGAGAGAGGCCTATGACGGGGACGCTTAGTTCTTTTGCGAGCACTTTTAGGCTACGAGATATTTCAGCAATTTCTTGCTGTCTATTTTCATTAGTACGATGAGACGACATCAGCTGAAGGTAGTCAACGATGATTAGGTCGAGTCCGCCGAGTTCAGCTTTTAGTCTACGTGATTTAGCTCTTAAGTCGAGCGAGGTATTAGTACCTGTATCGTCGAAATAAAGGTCAAGATTACTGATAACTTCGGCGTGTTCCGCAATTTTTCCCACTCTTTCTTCGTTCATTCCGTACCCTTTTAGCAAGTTATCGAGGGGGACTTCTGAAGCGGCACTAATCATTCTTGTGATGACCTCTTCGGTTGACATCTCCATAGTAAAGAATGCCACTTTAGAATTCTCTCTCATTGCGGTATTGAGGGCTATATTGGTAACAAAGGCAGATTTTCCAACACCAGGTCGGGCGGCAACGACTACTAACTGACCGGCTCTTAGTCCGCCTAAAATCTTATCTATATCGTTGAACCCGGTAGCTAAGCCGTGTACCCCTTGTCGGTTAGTCATTATATCTTCGATAGTTTGGAGTACTTCGCTCATTTTTACGCCAGCTTTAACAAACCCTTCTCTTTTAGTGGTTTCCGAGAGTTGGTATATAGTGTTTTCAGCGAAGTCTAAGAGCTCATCGGATGGTATGGTCCCTTCGTATGATTTTTCAACTATTTTGTTTGAAGTGTGGATAAGTTCTCTTCTGAGGTATTTATCGTAGAGTATTTTGATATGGTGTCCGAAGTTAGCGCCACTTACCACTACGTCGGCAATTTGCAAGATATAGCTTTTTCCGCCAACTTTTTCCAGTAATTGTTTCTCTTCCAAGTAGTTAGCTAAGGTAAGGGGGTCAACCTCCGACTGGTTATTAAAAAGTTCTCTCATAGCTTCGAACAGAATCTTATGTTCAGGTCTATGGAAGTATTGTTCTTTAGCTAATTCGATACTTTTTATGACAGTTAAGGGGTCAATCATCATCGCCGAAAGCACGGCGGCTTCGACATTTATGTCATAAGGGGGTTGTCTATCTTTGAATTCTACCATAATAAGATCTCCTGTTGAATCAAAAAAAGTTATTTAGCGTTGTAGATATCTCGGATCTTTTGTAGATCTTCCCAGGCGAATCGTTTTAGTTTTGGTGAGTAGAGCAGGGCTGCAGGGTGGTAGGTAACATAGGTCGGAATGCCTTGGAACTCATAAGTACCTTCTCGCAAATTCCCCATACTATCGTTAGCTCCGAGGATGCTTGAAGCGGCAACTTTACCTAACAGCATTATGAGGTCAGGTTTTATAACCTCGATTTGCTCTTTAAGGTAGGGGATACAGGCGGCTACTTCGTCAGGTAGCGGATTTCTATTTCGAGGGGGCTGACATTTAACAGTGTTGGCAATATAGACTTCATCCCGCTCAATATTTATAGCTTGCAACATTTTAGTTAAAAGTTGACCCGCTCTACCTACAAACGGTTTTCCTTTGAGATTTTCATCACGCCCTGGAGCCTCACCGATAATCATCATTCTTGCCCGCGGATTACCTTCTCCATACACAGAGTTAATTCTATCTCTATGTAAAACACACTTAGTACAGCTACGGCAAGTTTCTTCTCGACTTTTCAAAAAGGCTACAGGGTCTTGTTCAGTTGTAGTTTCCGTAACTCCAATGTCGGTTATAGTTTCTTCAGTCGTTGTTTTTTTTATCTCCTCAATACCAGAAGTGGCTAATAGCTCAAGGTACTGATTAAACGCTCTCGACTTCATTGTAATATTTTATTCTTCCTCTTCAAAGCTCAGAACATCTTCGTGTTCGATAATATAGTCTGGAATATTGTTTTCTGCAACGTGTTTCATTGCCATCCCAGTTATCTTCTCAGGAAATGCATCTTTAACTTTTTGTGGAAGCGAGTTCAATCTGTTCACCTCTAAATTGCTCAGCAAA
>JAJBBL010000115.1 GCA_020532365.1 Candidatus Cloacimonadota bacterium
ATGTATGCTGGAGAAACCTTAACCAATCGGTGCTTGCGAAGTTTAACTTAGTATAGAGGTCTTTACTCCCGGCAAAAAACTCAACATAAGTTGGGTACCAGATAGTAGCGGTGCCTGTATTATCTGGAAGATTAACCCTCATTTGAGCAGGGAAGAGTCGTTCGATAGAGTTTAAGATTGTAGAGGCGTCCGCCCTTAAATTATCGTTAGCGGCGGTATTATAGATATTCTGGAAGAGCTCTTTTATATCTACGTCAGATTCTTGTAAGTTGAATGGGTGGCACAAAGCCCTTGCGTTTCTAATTTCGAGACTATTGGCTATAGGGTACCATCTATTCGAGAAGTTAGTAAGGTGCGCTAAAAGAGCTTCTATTTCGGCTGATTTGGCTACAGAACAGGCGACTCTCCTTTCTACTCCATTGGGGTTAAGGCTTCCGCCCAGCTTATGAGCTTCAATGTAGTTATTAGCAATCCTTTTCGCCAAACTCTCAGTGCTACTAAACCTGCCCCAATCGTTTAGTATTTCGTAGTAGGGGAATCCATCAAATGGGGTAGCTTCTTCAGACCCGATAACATAGTCGGCATACGGATATACCTCACTAATAACCTCTATATTTTGCATATGGCAAGCGTCTAATATAAGGATATCGATCTGGTTTTTAAACAGTCTGAAACTATTTCTGAAAGCTCCGTTTGCAATGCTCATCTGATTTATGCTTTGGTTATCTGGACAGATCCAACGACTCTCTTCTCTTGTCCAACCGCTACCGTGCGACCAGATAGCGAGTGCATATCTTTCAGCGGGGTATTTTTCCATACTCCAGTTAACGAAGTCAGCCAATGTTAAGTAGTCACCACTATCTATCTCGCCCAAGTATTCTATAACGGGCGAAGAAATCACAGATAAGTTACTCTGTTTGATTTTATATCTTCTTGCCTGGGGATCGCTTGCATATTGATTAGGATCGAGTTGCACAATTACATTTACGGTAGGGGGTAGGGCTGCTTTTTCCATTTTGATAATATCGTTGACCGCTTGTTCTGAGAGGTTATTATCGGCAGCCATATAGATCATAATAGTCCATTCTGCGGGCTTTATGTTAGTACAGGAGGCTGAGAACAACAGGGCTAACAGTGATAGCATTAGGAGTAAAAGATTTTTGATGAAGTTACGAGATAAGTCGTCCATTTTTGTACACCAGCAGTTTTTCTTTATCGATCGAGATCGTTACATTGTTATAGTCTGTTAGAACACTGGTATCGGACAAAGTCATAGCTTTAACTTTAAACCCTTTAAAGTCGAGTATGAATTCAGTTTTACTTCCAAACTCATTACGCTGAATAACGCTTACCTGATAACAGTTTTCCTCATCTATTTGTTGTTTCGGGATAAAATGAATGGTATTAGGCTTGATAAACAGCTCTACTGACTCTCCAATGCTCAGAGATTCTTTACTCTTAAAGGCAACTGTAGTATCTTCATTTATTTTACCGAAATATCGGTCTACATACACACTATCCACCACGGCACTTAATCTGTTTTCTATTCCGAGAAACGAGGCGATAGAGGTGGATACTGGGTAGTTGTATACATTTTGCGGCTTATCGATTTGGATGAGCTTACCATCCTCAAAGATGCCAAGTATATCCGCCAGATAGAATGCTTCATCACGGTCGTGGGTAACATAAATAGCGGTAAAACCAAGCTGTTTTTGAATGCTTGCTAATTCTTCACGAAGCTTAACTCTCAACTCTTCATCTATAGCGCTGAGAGGCTCGTCGAAGAGAATAATCTCCGGTTTAGGGGCTAAGGTTCTGGCGAGTGCGACTCTTTGTTTTTCACCACCCGATAGTGAGGTTACGTCACGATTTTCATACCCTTTCAAGCCGAAAAGTTCGAGTAGTTTTTCAACTTCTATTTTGATCTGCTTTTTAGTCAACCCATTGAATTTAAGGCCGAACGAGATGTTACCGAAAACGTTTAAGTGGGGAAAGAGGGCGAAGTCCTGGAAGACCATCCCGATTTTTCGTTTATGAACGGGAATGTCGTTGATTACACGTCCGTTAACAACGACTTTCCCGCTTGTTATAGGTATAAGCCCCGAGATTGCTCTAATCAATGTAGTTTTACCAGCACCACTTGCTCCGAGTAGAGAGAGTACATTCCCTTTTTCTATTGAAAAGTTAATGTCTTTCAGTTCGAAATCGGTTAAAACTACGTTTAGCTTATCAACCTCAAGGTGGGGCATTTTTAGTATTCTTTAGCCTCTTCCAACCCTTTGAGCACTCGTATACCGCCTTGGCTAAGCGCTTCCATTTCGTTCTCACCAGGAAGAACGTGGACAGGAGCTATAAAGGAGACTCTATTCTTAATCTCTTCGACGATCCCTTCACCGTACGCTAAGCCACCGGTAAGGAAAATTGCGTCTACTTTTCCTTTGAGTACTGTAGCACAGGCGCCAATTTCTTTGGCCACTTGGTAGCACATAGCATCTCTGACGGCTTTGAACTTCTCGTTACCTTTTTCTACCTCTTCACTAACGACTATTCCGCTATCGGTATTAAGGTATGCCATCCAACCGGCGGTTTTAGTAAGATAGTCGGTTAACTCTTTCTTAGTATACTTGCCAGAGAAGGCTAATTCAAGTAAGTCACCAATAGGCAGTGCGCCGGCTCTTTGTGGAGAGAAGGGTCCCATTCCAAGGAGTGCATTATTAACGTCAACTACACGTCCTTGATCGATAGCGCCCACTGATATTCCGCCACCCATATGAACGGCTATCATATTTGCTTTATTGAAGTCAATTTTAAGCATTTCCGATAGTTTTCTTGCTGAATAACGGATGTTAAGGGCGTGGAAGAGTGATTGTCTTTGAATCTCAGGGATGCCTGAAATTCTTGCTATATCGTTAAACTCGTCAACGGTAACAGGGTCTACTATATATGCAGGGATATTGAACGAATCGGATATTGATTGTGCGATAAACGCTCCTAAATTTGAAGCGTGAATCCTACCCCAAATACAAGGGTCTTTAAGATCTTTGAGCATGTTTTCAGTTACTTTATAGGTTCCACCTTCGACTGGTTTAACCAATCCGCCACGTCCGACTACTGCTTGCAGAGTTTCAGGTTCAACGTTGTTTTCTCTCATTGCTTCAAGGACTAATCCTTTACGGAAATCGTATTGCTCTAAGAGCCCTCCGAATTGGTTTAGTTCTTCCGGGTCGTGTCTCAGTGTCTTGCTGAACAGTTCTTTTTCATCATCAAATACAGCTATTTTTGTTGAAGTTGAGCCAGGATTGATTGCCAGAACTCGATAAGTCATATTTTATCCTCCAAATATGTGTGTAATTTTTTGGCGACTCTTATTAAAACACCAGATTAAGTCAACAGTTCTTTTCCCTCAATCTCAATCAAGAGTGAGACGGAAAGTGTTGACAATGCGTATATTATCTCTTAAGTTAGCAGTAGAGCAAGCTCTCTTACAAGCTTAGCAGTAGTGATTGATGATACGCCACTCGGATCATAATCTGGTGCTAATTCGACAATGTCAGCGCCTACTATATTGTAGTCTTGGAGCAATAAAAGCGAGTTATGTAATTCGTGGAAAGTAACTCCACCCGGTTCTGGTGTTCCAGTTCCTGGGAAGAAACTGGGGTCTAAAACATCGACGTCGAGCGTTATGTATACAGGGGTATCTTTAGGTATTGCCTTGATTGCTTCAGCAAATTGGTCGAGTGTAAACGGATAGAAATTAGTGTTTTCTCTACCCCAGATAAACTCTTCTTTTCTACCACATCGCATTCCAAACTGATATAGATTTTTTGGACTGGTATACTCACAAACACGTCTGAAAACAGTAGCGTGCGAAAGTTTTTCACCTAAATATTTATCTCTGAGATCGGTGTGTGCATCAAAGTGAATTATTTTGAGTTCAGGGTATTTTTCTAAATGAGCTTTGATCAAAGGGAATGAAACGAGGTGTTCGCCACCACAGGAGAGTAATTTTTTGCCAGTAGAAATAATCTCTTTGGCATCTGCCTCGATTAGA
>JAJBBL010000209.1 GCA_020532365.1 Candidatus Cloacimonadota bacterium
GATGATTCATCCGCTCTTGTAGCCTGATTAGTCCCTGTTTTGTTATGTAATTAAAGTCACTCATTTCTTGATTCTCTTCCTTAAATATCTTACGCCTACTTGGCCTGCTTTTTTTACTCTTATGTTGCCGCTTTGACTCCAGTTTTCGAAATAGCCTAAGAGTCGCTCGATCGCTTTAGGATCTTCTATCGCCATTAATGAACTACTCAATATTTCGATGAATACGGGATTACGGCTATTTTTGTAGTTATCATACACGCTGATATAGAACTCTTGGTCGATCTTACTTATCGCCTTGAGGAAAGTAGAGCTATCTCGAAGGGTGTGGTCAGTGGGATAAATCCAGCCCCTTTCAACCTTTTGAAAGATGTTTTTGATAAGCGTTGGGTCGTCCTTACACGCCTTGACCATTAAATTGATGATGCTTTTGTGCAGCTCAACATCGTCTATACCAATCCAGTTGAAAACTGTGTCTATATACTTTTTACCTTCAGAAGTCATCAGGGGTGCTACCGCTCGACGTAAAAGAGCCTTAACTTCGGCACTACCCGGATCCTTTTTAATATTTTTGTGAAGGTAATCTAAGAAAAACTCAGGGTCGCGCTTCACTACCGTGCGCATTATATATATGAAGATCTGGCGCCCGTAATCCCCTTTATCGTTCCATAAATAGTCGTAAAAGGGTATATAGTCCTTTGCCGTTTTAGCGATCTTGCTCGTTAATATCTTCGAAACAAAATTGATAACCTCTGAAGGTATCTTATTGTCAACCCGCTTAGGGTAGGCGTTATAGACTATATCTATGTAATAATCACCCTCGGGTAGCTTACGCTCCACAAAGTCTTCTGTATCTAATTTTAAGCGCTCTTTCCAGTCTAAAGTAATCATAAGTAACCTCCATTTTTTTCTCTCTCACTCTCTACAACAGAACCCTATCTGTTGGTGTTAGTTAATTATCGCTACATGCCCTCGCTTTTGGTTACCCCCCATTGATATAACGTAAAAATACATCCCAGAGGAGAGCTTTTTGCCTGAATTATTAACACCTCTCCATTTAAATGTGTTATTTTGCGGAGTCAAGCCCGAAATTTTGTGCTCGAATACCAAGTCGCCATTGAGCGTATAGACCTTCAACTGCCCCTCCTGGTCTATAGGGAGACCGATAAATTCGATCCGCTCGTTCTTGGTGCGATTAAATGGATTCGGGATCGCTTGCACGTAAGTTAAGTCGTTTAAAACTTCTACTTGGAATTTTACGACGTTCTGATTGTTCGGTAGCCTGTTGCCCGCTAAGTCTACAATATTCTTCATCTTAAGATAGTAAGATTGGTTACTCATCTTAAGCTTCTCTTTGAAACTTACCGAAATCGTTGAGTCCATACAAATAATCTTATCAATACCGTTTAACGGATCGATCTGAGGCACGACTAATTCATAGTTACCCTTGTCCTGAGCGGTAATTGAATCAATGTCCTCGCTAAACTTGATAACTAACTCCCCTTGATTTGTGACGTAATACTCAATTATCTCTGGTGGAGTTAAATCCTCTTCATATTCAAAGGGGTAAGCACCCGTTGGGAAAAGAACGCCGGTTCGCCCTTTTAAGTCCACTATTTCAATAAGATAAGGTTCGTCAGTCTTTTCAAAACTCTGCTCGAAACGGAGTAAGACACCCTTGTGATTCGATATGTGATTGGCAGAGGTTGGCCTTCCTATCCCATTGTTAACACTATAACTACCGACGTTTATCGCCTCGTTACTCAGCTGAACGTCAAAAAGTAGTTGTAGCTCTTTTGGGGAGGCTACCCTTATCGAAAGTAGT
This sequence comes from Candidatus Cloacimonadota bacterium, assembly GCA_020532365.1. GTDB lineage: Bacteria > Cloacimonadota > Cloacimonadia > Cloacimonadales > JAJBBL01 > JAJBBL01. Next base: position 1,823 of record JAJBBL010000209.1, read on the forward strand.
TCCGGTACCGGTAATGGGGTCACTGAACGCCACGGGGTATAATAGCTCATATTCGGTGTATAACTCTCGTTGTAAGATCTTAAAGCATAGAAATATTCTACCCCTTCCGTTAAATCGGCGTCTAAGTAGGTATTTTCAGCAGTCGTATCGAGTAAAATCACCTCTTCCTCAACAGTAGCACGATAAATACAATACTTTGAAGCACTGTCATTATCCCAGGATAGCTCTACACTCGATTCGTCTAACGGATTGATAACTAAACCGGTCGGCGCTGGAGTACCAGCATAATCAGAAGAGGTCACAAATTGTGAGACTAACCCCTCTTCACCTATCGCGTTCACGATCACACCCGCTGGATGATGATCTGTCTTGGGAAGAGTCACTACGTTATAGGTTAAAACTGAGTCGCCTTGCCAAATCGGAACGAATTGGCCGTCGACATATTTGATGATGAAAAGATACGGAGTTAAAGCTAAAATAAGCTCGCTTGCACCGTCACCATCAAAGTCTAAAGTACTGATTGAGTTGGTCGATTCATAATGGTCAAAAGCAACGTAGCCGAGTGACTTAAACCCTTTGCTTGCGTCGTCATACGTGAAGAACTCAAAATACCAGAAACTCTTATTGTTATCTGCATAGTCGGACTCATATCCGCCGACACAAAAGTCGAGCTTGCCGTCACCTGTGAAATCGGCTACCGCTTGATAGTATAGATTTTTAACGGGAATTCTCGTCTCCCAAACTAAACTGTCGCTACTCGGGCTGTATATTTCGTAAACAAAGACGTCGCCATCTAAATCTGAAGTCACTATATTAGTGTAGCCGTTGTTGTTCAGATCACCTGCAGCTAATCGGGGTGCAAAGGTATTTCTGCGATAACTTGAGGAGGGGTTATACAGAGTATTTTCAGCATCGAAGAAGTTGCCGGCTCGTGCGTAAAGTCTTAACACACTCTGATTTTGGTAGTTTTGTACGAGTGCCACACCTTCGTAACCTTTGTTTTTATAGTCGATAAAGTTACCACCGGTGACGTTATTTTCAGACCATAAGGCTACGTTTGGATATTTTTCAGACCCGATAGTTTCATAGAGCACTGCTCTATCACCAACGAGCCCTAAGATCTCAATACCTCTGTTGTTTGTATCACCCAAATCGAGAGGTAGAAATTTGTCTTCGAAGGTGTGTTTAATATTCATCGTTCCGTCTTTAAACTCGAAAATATTAACGTTACCATAAGTCTGCTCCGGGTTGATATCCATTCCGACAAACTCGTAATAGCCGTTGTTATCAAAGTCTCGTGTTTTAGGGATCGAGATAACAGGCATACCGATGGTGTTTTGTATGAACTTATCGGTCGGAATACCTTTCTTTTCGATCTCAATTATATCGCTGTAAATCTCTGAAATATACTCCTGCCCACCAATATTTTTGGCAGTAAACTTAATTGCTATACTGCCCTCAGGAAGATAATCAGGAATCTTTAAAACGTGATCGTAGTCCGCCTGGTTGCTGTATACCGAAGCCTCTGTACCGTCAGACGCAACTACATCCATCTTCACAGATACAGCTTGGTCAAAACCAAGTGTGATGTAGTAGTGTGGAATATCGACATTATACCGCTTCACCGCCAGTGGATAACCCTCTTCAAGCTTAGGTTTGTTCTGCTTGATCTGTACTCTAAAACGCTTTTCAAAAGATTGCCCCCTTTTGGTCTCAATCCTGATCTGCACGAGATAATCGTCGTCCGGTAAAGTCGGTGGTACATAAAACGTGGCAATCGTCTCATCGTGCTTTTCGCCACGATAATTTGTAGGGGTGTTTGTGTGAGTTTTTATATCCTTCCAGTCCAGACTCGATGGGTTTTCTTTACCGGTAAACATTACATTGTAGAATGAAAGTTCGGGTACTTTTAGCGTCCCTATAATATCAAATGTGCCGCTGACACCGACGTCATATACCGGGTATGTGATGTTTACTAAAGGTGAACCTTCGCCCGTTAATAATTTCTCTACGTTAAGAAGACCGTTGCCATAACGGTTGTCAAAACCGGGGTCGCCTAAATCAGTCGCTGAAGCGAAAAGACGCGCCTTAACCTCCTCCACC
>JAJBBL010000211.1 GCA_020532365.1 Candidatus Cloacimonadota bacterium
AAATGTTCAACGAGCTTATTGAAAGAGTAAAGCTCTTTTACTTCAGTCAGTTGTCCGTAATTCACGTGTAAGAAAAAGATTTCCTCACACTCTTGTTTTGCAACTGCAGCGGTGACTAAACTATCCATACCCCCACTTACAAGCACTATACCTTTTAATTTATGTTGTAAACCTTCAGTCATTTACCTCTCCATTTCGTTATCGTTCTCTATCTTCATTTATTTGAGCAACAGCTTCTCTTAATGACATTGGCGTGACGAATACAGTTTTTTGGTTCTTATAAATAACGTACCCGGGAGGAGACCCGTGTGGCTTTGTAACATAGCGGATTTGAGTGTAGTCCACCGGAACGTTAGAAGAATTTTTAGCCTTGCTATAATATCCTGCAAGTCGCGAGCATAACATTATCAATTCATAATTAGGCTCTTGCTTCTTATAGTTTCGTAATACAACGTGAGAACCTTGGAACACTCTGGAATGAAACCACCAATCGGTCGGTTTTGCCACTCTACAGGTAAGCTCATCATTTTCTCTACTCGTTTTGCCGATTAAAATTTCCCAGTCTGGGCTAATAGTTAGTCTTTTAAATCGCTCTCTCTTTTTCTGGATACTCGTGCTCTTAGTCGATTTACGAACAGTGTGATTTAGATATTCGATCAGCTCTATTTCTTCAATATCGAAAATTTCGCTCTGTAACTCTTCTACCTCTTCTTTTGTTTTCTCTATTTGTTCAGCTATTAACTCTTGTCCTCTTAGCCCTTTACGGTATTTTTTAAAATAGTTGCCCACATTCTCTTGAGGGGATACTTCATCGGAAATAGGGATAACTATTGGGCTGTACTCAACATCAAAAAAATCAATAACTTTAACTTCTTTCATCCCCTTTCTAATTAGGTGAATGTTGTACTTCAGAAGCTCCCCAAATTTTTTGTACACTTCAAACTTATCGCTCTCGTTGAGCTCCACCTCTAATTTACCAATCTTCTTCTCTTTCCTCGCTATTTGAACTTCTATCTGGTTCATTAATCTCTGTTTGTATCGCTCAAATTCTATCGTTAAAACCTTATTATGTATATAATAAGAGAAGAGATCATTCAGACTTTGACTGGAATAATCGTCAGCCACTTTAGGAAACACATCTGTTATTTTTACGGGGTACTCCACCCTCTCTTTTTCGATTACAAATTTATTGAAGTCTGGCTTTTGGTATACAACTCCCGGTATGACTTGCCTATACGGGTTATTAGCGAAGGTGATATATCGCCAGTTATCTATAATGACAGACTCTCTTTCATTCTCTACCCTCGAAAGAATGAGATTTATTTGTCGTGGTATCATTTCGAATATTAAATGGTACTCAATTATGTTGTTGTAGATGTCGACTTTCTGACACGATAAAGTAACAATGCGGTCATCCCTGTCTATCTCTATATCTTTGATTATGGCGTGCCTGAGGTGGGTGGAAAATACTTCAACCTTAGAGTCCTTTTGAAAGGGAATAGTTGTACTATCGGTAGTAAACAACAATGGATTTATGTTATCTAATGACAGATGGAGAAACTCTTTTCTATTCCTAAAATAGATGGCGAGGTGCTCACGCCACACCTTCACTTCCCAAATACCTTTACCAATAATCTGAGGTGCAGACTGCTCCACCCACGCTTTGATAAACTTATATTCCATACTCTATTAGTATACTCTGACTACTTACTAAAACTGTTGTAATAGCAGCTGTGCTTGTTTACCCCAATCACTTGCTCTACCATATTTACTAATAATTCTATTCAAAGTATCTTTAGCACTATCCATTTTTTCTTGTTTCATATAGGCTTCGGCTATCTTAAGCTCCGAGACAGCTACCCATTCTACGAAATCAGGGTAAAAATAGCCTACCTTTCTATATTCAGTAATTGCGCTATCAAACTGATTTAAGTTAAAATAGCTTCCTCCGATCCAGTGTTGTGCCTCTGCTTTAATCTCTCGATCACCTATATGGACGAGTGATTGCTCAAATGTTTTAATCGCTTCGGTGTAGTTTCTATCTCTATAGTGGCAAAAAGCTATATTGAAGAGAGTCTCCCCCTCTATTTCGCCTTCACCCCATCTTTCGAGGATTATCTCGTACGCCTCGATTGCTTTCTTCCATTCTTCGATAGTTTTACATACGATAGCATAATTTTTAGCAGCGTCATAAGCCAAACTCCCCCTTCCATCATTTTGTATAACAAATAGATAGTGATCCAGCGCTAACTGATACCGCTCTTTAGAAAAATTTATTGTACCTAACTTAAGGCTTGCCTGATTCTTAACAGCCTTGCTCGACGCTCTGAGTGCCATTTCAAAGTCTTTATAGGCGTCATCTGTTCTCTTTACTTCTAAGTAGTTAAGACCTCTCCAGAAGTAAGCTTGATATTTGATCTCCTCGCTTACCCCTTGTTTTTTAATGAGTTCGTTAAACCCCTTTTCTGCTTGATTCCTGTTCACACTCATCTGATAAACAGCTTTGTTTAAATCGATCTCTGCTAACGCGTCAGGGCTTTCTTTAAGTACATTCTGGAAGCGTTTTTGCAGAGTCTCCGCCTTAGGGCGATTATTGAGACGATAGAGGTTAATGGTCGCCTCTTTCCCTATTTGAATCAAATTGAGATAATCATACTGATTGGGGTTAAGCTTATCATCGAGATGTTGAATAACGGAATCATAAGTATCAGATGAGTTTTTCCACTCCTCATTATTGTGATAGATGTGTGCTAATTGGGATTGTGCAACCGCTCTTTTTTTGCTATCCTTTTCAACCTTGAGGAGTTCTTTATAAGTATACTCAGCCATAGCAATGTCGTCTGTACGGTAGTGTAGATCTGCTAATTTCGCCAAGATATCACTACCCTTATCATCAATATACATTAAAGACTCTTTAGCTTTAAGCTCATCCCCTTTCTTCAAGTAATCATCAGAGAGCTCCTGGTAATACGCCTCGCCTCTTTGATCAGCAGGGTATTTATCCATAAAGTAAATGACTTCATCATATTTGCCTAATCGACGATAATGTGCCGTAATAAACTCCAGGCTTTTTTGGAAGCCTTTGAAATCTCGGGTGTTTTTAACGAGAAGCTCGAGTTTAGTATATCCAATGCTCGTCTCTCCGCTTTCAATTAATGAGATAGCATAGCGGTATAACACATCCGGTTCAGAAAGTGTTATTCGATCTGAAATCTTATTGAGATACTCGATAACTTGTTTATAGCGTCCATTATCGAACAAGTATTCACTCATTTTAACCAAAGCTCTTTCGTATTGAACTGATGGCAAATTAGCAAAGGACTTAATCTTGCTAAAATATTGATCGGCCTTCAAATATAAGTTATTGTCAAGGTAGTGAGAGCCAATATAATAGTTAAATATGTCGGTCATCGTGGAATCTGCATATCTACTAACAAAATCATCTGTTTTAGCCAGCAGCTCATCAGTCATCACTTGATTATTGGTCAGGTACTCCTTTTCAATGGTGAGCTCAAGAGCCTCTTTGTCTTTTCTTTTATTTATGAGGTGATTGATAGAGGTCTCTATATTTTTGACTAACGATTGTTTTCCTTGTTCATTTTTTTCAAGGTTTGCCTTGTAAAGTGCTCTCAGATATGCACGACCTCGTAAGTAATAGGCTGTATCTGAACTATCATTTGTGAGGACTTTAAGAGTAGTCTCATAATCATTCATTTCATATAGAAGCGTGGTCAGCAGTTGTTCTTTAAGCTTTTCTTTATCGTTATCAACAAGGAAGCCATAGAAGCCATTGATAACTTCTGATACAGCTTTTTCTGAAGAGGTGACTTTGAAAGTATTCAAAAGGTTTGTTACTCGGTAGTACTCTTCTCTTTCGAACCCATTTTGTATAGTTTCAGGATTAATCTGTCT
>JAJBBL010000046.1 GCA_020532365.1 Candidatus Cloacimonadota bacterium
AAAGCCGGCAATGGTCTATACTCCAGAAAGTTTACAGTTCGATTTTGATTATGAAGCGATCAAGTTGAGCTGGGAGCTTGAAGAGAATGAGGACGTGAATCCTATTGAATTTCTTTTGTTTGGGTTCAATGTCTATGGAGGGAAAGGTGACGATGAAGAGTTAGAGCTTTTGAATGAGGGGTATATTACTGATAATGAATATGTCTTTACGTTCAATGAAGCTGATGACTATAGATTTGCAGTTACAGCGGTGTATAGAATAATGGGAAAGGTGGTTGAAACAGAGCTTTCAGAAGAGATGAGCGTTGCTATTCAACCCGCTATAGAAGCACCTGCTATTACACCCGAAAGTGGTGAGTATAACGAGCCTATAACCGTTAGCATTGAAGCGGAAGAGGCTGAAATATTCTACACTCTGGATGGTACAGAACCAACCTTTGAGTCGACACCGTTTGACGAGCCGTTTAAGCTTGAAGAGTCAGCTGTTATCAAAGCGATAGCTTATAAGTTAGGGGCTTTGCCAAGCGAGATTATAACTGCTGAATATAGCATCGTTCTGACAGGTGTTGAAGAAGAGATTCTACCACCGGCTGAGTTTGCAATTAACCTCTATCCAAACCCTGTGAGTAAAAGTAAAACTACCAGAAGCGCTGTCGCTCTTAACATCGAGATGGCAATACCAAAAGAGATAAACCGTCTCACCATCGAAGTCTACAATATTAAAGGGCAGCTCATCAGAGATTATGAGTTACACAATGTCGGTAGAGGGGTTCAGCTTATTCAATGGGATCTGAAAAACAACCAAGGGAAAGAGACTACAAACGGGATCTATTTCTTGAAGTTTAATACCGATAATGAGACCAAACATAAAAGAGTTATGGTCGTAAAGTAACTGATCGATAGTTATAGAGAATAAAAAAGCGGTATGGGCTCCCATACCGCTTTTGCTTTATGAAGTTGTTTTATTATTTACTACTGATACTTATCCTTTTAACTAAAACAGATGGAGAGCCACAAGAAGAGGTGTTGAACTTGAAGTTATTACCTATTTTCTCAACATCCTCTAATAAGCGAAAAAAGTTACCGGATACGGTGAAGTTGGATACTCCGCCCACTCGTTCACCCTTTTCCCATTGGAATCCCTCTGCTGAGAGAGAGAAGTCACCAGAAATTGGGTTAGCACCGGAGTGTAGGCCTTGTAAGTCCACGATCTCGATAACGTTATCATAGGTGTTAAACAGATCAGCTTCAGTGTGTTCACCCTGTTGTAAATAGAGGTTTGAAGGGGCTACCACTAATGAGCCTTTATAGCTTCTTGCTCCGTTACCGGTGGATGTAGTTTTATCAATAGCTGCTGTGATTGTATTGTGTAAGAAGCTTTTGAGTACTCCATTTTCGATCAGCGATGTCTTTTGTGAAGGGAATCCTTCTGAGTCGAAAGGGGAGGTTCCCATACCATCGGGGTGTAAACCATCATCGATTAGAGTGACGTTATCACTCGCTATTCTGGCACCGATTCTGCCCTTTAAGAGCGATCTACCCTCCTGGGCGCTCTTGGCTGAGAATACACCTGAGAAGGTGGAGATCAATGAGGCCATAGTATCGTTATTGAACACTACTGGTAATTGACCGGAAGCAGGGGCTGAGGCGTTTAGTAGGTCTACAGCTTCAGTGACCGCTGTTTTGGCTAATTTTTCAGGATCAAGTTTATTGAAGTCACGGGTTATGATAAAATCAGAGCCTGATTTTGTGTCTTCACCCTCTTGAACTAAGACCATCACAAAAGAGACAGCGTAGTTAGCTTTGGTTGATTTGTCTAACCCTTTGCTATTGGCGATTCTCGAATAGCTATAGCCATCACTGTAAGATACGTGCGGAACGTTTTTAACTCTTTCGTCTTGAGCATAAGCGAGCTCTTCAAGTCTCTTTGCCAGGGCTATTTTATCTTCCACCTTTACTTTGTCTAACTCGTCAGAATAAATGTCGAGCTTTTGATCAATGTCAGGGTAGTTAGCTAAAGTTACCGGCTCGATGTTTTCTACGTATTTACTATTGTCAACCGCCTCTTGGATTATAACTTTAAAGGCTTCTTCACTAAACTCTTCAGTGTAAGAGTAGCCTACACGGCCGTCTTTGATTATTCTTATCCCGATCCCTTTACTGTCGGCATAATTGAAGGACTCGACCTCTTGTTTGTGGATTTTAACAGAGAAGCTCTTGCCACTACTTAAGAGTATTTCTATATCGTCTACTAAACCTTTGGCTAAATCAAATATTTGTTTGAATTCTTTATCGTACATCTTGACCACCTCTTAATTTCTTCCGCCGACTACTATGCTGTCGACTTTTATTGCAGGTTGGCCTACACAAGTAGGAACGCTTCCGCTGGCTGAACCACACATACCCTCAGCTAAAGCTAAGTTGTCGGAAACCATACTGATTTTTTTGAGTATGTCTGCTCCGTTACCGATTAAAGTAGCACCTCTGACCGGCTCAGCAATCTTGCCACCCCTGATCATATAACCTTCTGAGATTGAGAAGTTGAAGTTGCCAGTTCCAGGAAGAACCGAACCACCACCCATCTTTTTAGCGTAAATACCATAGTCTATAGAGGCAATCATATCCTCAAACTTGTCGGTACCTGCCGCTATAAAAGTATTGCGCATACGTGATGTTGGAGCAAACTTATAGGATTGACGTCTACCGCTACCGGTTGATTCCATTCCCATTTTCTTGCCACCTAACTTGTCGATTAAGAATGACTTTAGAATACCGTTCTCAATGAGAACTGTTTTTTGAGTAGGGGTGCCTTCATCATCAATGTTAGTAGAACCCCATTTGTTCGGTATAGTGCCATCATCTATAGCAGTAACCTTCTCAGAAGCGATCATCTGTCCCATTTTGTCAGCAAAAATAGAGGCGTTTTTAGATACTGCAGTAGCCTCTAAGCTGTGTCCACAAGCCTCGTGGAAGATAACACCGCCGAAGCCGTTATCAATTACCACTGGGAATGTGCCGCTTGGAGCATAGTCCGCTTCAAGCATCTTAAGTGCTGAATGAGCGGTATCATATCCGATTTGACCTGGGTCTAACGAACGGATAAATTCAAAACCAGCTAAAGCACCAGGACCGTCAAAACAGCTTTGCTTCTCCGTACCACTACCAGCAATGACAACCGCCATAGCACGGGTATAGTTTCGCTCGTCTTGAACTAATAAGCCTTCACTGTTGGCGATCAGAATGTTTTTCTTAGCCTCCGAAAGGGTGAGGTCAACCTGTGAAATATCTTGATGATAGTTACGTGCTGCTTGATTTATTCTTCTGATGAACTCGATTTTCTCAGCTTTTGCTACATCAGCGTTATAAATTTGAATGGGGTGGATGTTTCCAATCTCTTTTTTGGTAAGGTCCATTACTTGGATATTGTTTTTACCCTTTTCAGCTTTAGAAACGGCATCAGCGGCAGATAAAAGCGCTTGCTCTGATAGATCATTAGTGTAGGCATAAACTGCATTAGTACCGTTAAAAATTCTGATGCCTATTCCAAAATCTTTTCCGGCTATACTCTGTTGGGTCTTGTTATCAAAAAATCTTATACCGGAACTGTACGAGTTTTCTAAATATATTTCGGCAAAGTCAGCGCCGTTTGATAAAGCTCTTTCCAGTATTTTCGTGATCAGCTCTTTTGTAAGCATCGATACGAACCTCCATACTTGTTTCATTCTAATAGCGTTTATTTTCATCAAGGGGATAAAGTCAAACTCAATTTTAGATTATTATGATCTATCTTCTTAAGTTTATAGTGTTAATGAAGGTTTAACGCTATCAAAAAGTTATGTCTTTGGAACGGGCTTTTGTTCGACTCGTTACAGATAATTTACGTTTTAAGG
>JAJBBL010000139.1 GCA_020532365.1 Candidatus Cloacimonadota bacterium
ATTGAAAAGATTGTACATTCCTATGTTTCAACCTCTTTCTATCGACAGTATAAAATCTATGCCAATACAGAGGGGACTTTTACAGATACATTGGTCTATGATACACTCCCTGAGATGGTAGTGACCGCTTCTGATGGTAATGACGTTATGACCAGGAACTACCCGGGACATATGTCGGCAAGAAGGGGTGGGTTTGAAGTAGTGCGCAAATTTGACTTCCCGGCTAATACCGAGAGAATTATAAGTGAAGCAATCGCACTCCTCTCAGCACCTTACATCGAAGAGGAACGGGCTGATATTATCATCGGCAGCGGACATCTTGCCCTGCAACTACACGAGTCGATAGGTCACGCCACAGAAGCTGACCGAATCTTTGGAATGGAGATCTCCTACGCCGGCAAGACGTTTGTTAAACCTGAAATGCTTGGTGGCTTCAAATATGGCTCGGAAATCGTTAATGTATACAGCGATAGCACAGATCCACTCGGCTTAGGGTATCACCCCGTTGACGATGAAGGGGTGCCTGGTAGAAGAGTAGACATCATCAAAGACGGGATATTGGTCAATCAGCAGACTTCCAGAGAAATAGCACATAGACTCGGCTTCGATCCAAGCTCAAATATGATCGGTGTGGAAGCAAATGACTTCCCCTTAGTAAGGATGACTAACTTTTGTTTAGCACCGGGTAAAGGGAGCTTGGCAGACCTGATAAAGGATACAGAAAAGGGATATTTCTTAGATTTCACAAAAACTTGGTCTATTGATGACAACAGAAATAACTTCCAGTTTACTACCGAAATAGGCTGGCGAATAGAGAATGGTGAGCTTAAAAACATCGTCAGAGAGCCTACCTATTTTGGTATTACACCTGAGTTTTGGAACTCTTGTGACAGAATTTGTGGAGCTGAAGAGTGGGGATACCAAGGGACTTTCAACTGCGGTAAAGGTGAGCCTGGACAAGCATTGCACCTGTCACACGGCGTAGCACCAGCCAGATTTAGAAACGTAGTAGTAAATGTTAAAGCATAAGATTAATATTGGTTATAAACACAATTATCAGCGGGACTCGCTTAGGAGCCCCGCTGAATCGAGCTGAAAGAATGCAATACACTTTTCCCTTGACGAAATAGCACCGGTTTATTAGTGGTCAATTAAACTAAGTTGAATGGGACAGTATTTATCTAAACCGGTAATCAATATTATATTTACTCTTAGGATTTTAGGCTATGCTCGTAAAAAAAGGTAAAAACATTCTTATAGTGGAGGATAATAAATCCTTCTCAGAACTATTGAAAGATTTCTTAACTGATAAAGGTTATGAAATTAACTCTATAGCTTGTGGTAAGGACGGTTTGTCTTATATCCAAAATCATAACCCAGACCTACTGATCTTGGATATGTGTCTTCCCGATATTTGCGGACTTGATGTCATACAGAGGGTCAGGCAAACTCACAAAAATCTACCGATACTCGTCGTCTCTGGGATTAGTGACGTTGCAATAGCGTTGGAGGCGGTCAAAAAAGGGGCTTGGGACTATATCCTTAAACCTATTAAAAACTTGGACGTCTTTGCTCACATTATTGATAAGATTTGGGAGCGGGATGATATGTATAGGGAAGAGAGAAATTATGTCGAAAGGTTGGAGCGACACTCACTTGCGGCAAAACAGATGCAAGAGAAGTTCTTTCCTCAAGAGAGGGTGACTTGGAATAATTACACGCTCGCCCGTAAAATCATCCCTACAATTGACAGTAGTGGCGATTTTATCGACTATTTTACAATTGACGATAATCACTTTGGTTTCTACATTGCCGATGTTGCAGGACACGGAGTTGCTGCCGCTTTTTTAACGGTTATCCTAAAAACTCTCATAACCCTTTATCAAAAGCAATACCATCAGTTACAAGACGACTCTATACTACACCCTGAGAGGATGTTGGAGCTCCTTAATCAAGAAATCGTTGTCGAAGACTATCAAAAACATATAACTATTTTTTACGGTATAATCGACACCAAAGAAAACGTCCTAACCTTTGCCAACGCCGGTATCTACCCCTTCCCCATTCTTTTGACCGAAAACGAGAAAAGTTTTATCAAACATAGAGGATTACCTCTCGGCTTTATTGACGAGGCAAAATATCATGAAGAGAGGCTAAAACTACCCGAAAGATTCTCTATTTTATGTTTCACTGATGGGATTTTAGAAATAATTTCTGGCGAAGATCCTGAACTAAATAAGCAAGAGTTGAAGAATTTTATAAATGACTTAAATAGTGATGAAAACGACATCTTAGCTAAAGTTGATGATAGAATTTCATCCTTCAATAGCTCCGTTATTCCTGACGACATATCCTTCCTTTTGATCAAAAGAGAAAGATAGTGTCAAATATCTCTTTACAAGCCTATCTATTACCTGTATTATACACCTATTCACTGATGGAAGTGATACCGAGTAATGATTAGTGAATCCATAGGAATCGGTAAATAAACAATTAAGGGAGTAAAGATGGCCAGACTTTTTGGAAAAGAATACCACGAAATGTCTAACACCTGGACTTTTACAAGTAAAGTTCTTCCGTTAGACAAAGATGAGGTTGAATATCAAGTTGTAGAAAATGAAAACAACCTCTTTAACATCAAGTTTCGCTTAATAGGCGAAAAAGCGAAGATGTTCCCAGGCTGGCTAACTGTTGTCTATGACCCAAAAGAAGAAAGAATCTTAGAAAAGAAATACGCTCACCCAGAAATAAGTAAGAGCTACGACTTTGGATACACCATTATCCAATATGGATACGACTACCTCTCTACTGACCTGCTTACAGATAATAAATACCTCGTGTATACCAACAAACTTGTCGCTTATAATCAATACTGGCAGTCTGTGCTTCTCAACAGTAAGATCTTCATCGAAGGATTATATTTCACTGATTCAGATAAAATACGGTTTTACTTCATAGGGTACGACGACATTGATCTAAGACTCTTATCTTTCAAAGCAATGGGGAAAGAGATCAAGGAGGATGAGATTGTTAACCAAACTCTGCTCGACGAGCAATTCGCCGCTTTCTCCGACCCTGAAATACAACTGTTTAAGTTCTTAGGACTCAATAGATGCTCATACAGTAAGAAAAGAAGCTACTTCACTATCTACACCAAAGATGTTGTTCACACATTCCCTTATCTGAAAGAGCTTAGCCATAAACTATTGATCAAAGAGACTGGTGAACCGCTCCATTTCCCTAATGAAAAATACCCTATAACACTCAGAATAGATAAACATACAGAAGATAAATACCTTATCAAGATCGCCTCAGGGCACTATATATCCCATTTTTACATCAAGAACCTAACCTACGTCCTGGTTGAGAATAAGGTCTACCCTATCCAGCTACCCTTTAAACCGGCAATCACTCACAATATACTTACTAATGGACATATTTGCTCGGAAAATGACGTAGTCTACCTCGCCTCAGTGGTGGCTAAACAGACCGGATTGGCAAACTGCTATCTTGACTTCTCTGAAGAGGTGGTGATACCTGAACACTATAATAGCCCCCCGCAATTTCAAGCCGATATCGAAAAAGATGGTGATAATATCACACTCAAATGCATGCTGATATACGGTGAACACGCCACTTTGCCAATAATTCCACTCTACTTCAATAGCGAACTTATAGGGTATCAGGAAAAAGATGAGCCAAGAAAGTGGTTCTACGTCCCCTACAACGTAAAAAGAGAGATTATTGAGTTTGTTGATAAACTGCCTCTATCCGATAAGGATACCGGTGATGGAAATTCTGTATACGTGTATCAAAGACAAGATAAGATAGAACTACTTAAGCTACTCGTATACGAAAAGTTTAGGTCAGAATGGAACTTA
>JAJBBL010000057.1 GCA_020532365.1 Candidatus Cloacimonadota bacterium
ATTTTTCAACATATCTTGAGTGGTTTTAGCCTCTTCTAAGCCTTCAAAAGGACCGACGGCTACAACACTAAAGTCTTTGTCGTTAACTGTTTTCGTAAACACAATGTTAGTAAAGTTAAAGCTGTTGAGATATTTTGAATGCTCTCGCGCATTATCAGCATTAGAGAAGGCATTTACCTGTAGATAGTATTGCCCACTAATCTTTTCAGGTTGAGTCGCTATTATCAGATCGGTAACGTTAGAGATTTCCAGATCCTCTGTAGTGCAGTTAACCGAACTAAGGTCGCTATATTTAACATCTTTAGACCCTTCGAGCAGTAGATTATATAGACGCCTTTCGGAGTATGCACAATACTCCGTAAAAGGATACTGAGCAATAACCTGTCGATACTTAGCGATCGCCTCAGAAACATCCTCTAAATACTCCAAGCAATAGGCAATTTTATAATCGACCATCGCCCGATGCACAATGTTTTTATCACTACTTTTCATCGACTCAAGTGTCATCTTAGCGAGCCGATATTGTTCACTCAGTATATAAGCTTCAGCTATTTGCAGATAGGCGAGCTCTTTTTTGATCTTATCTTTTGAGCTTTTTATATAGCTTTGTGCGGAGCTAATCGCCTCTTTGTGTTTGCCCTGTTTAAGGTATACAACAGATAGGTGGAACTCCTTATCGGCTATAACTTTTTTATCGAGTTTTTGTAGAGCTGAGAGGCTTTCATCATAATTTCTTTCTAACAGCGCGATATTGGCTAATTCCAGCAACCCTTTTTGCCCATAAATTTCGTTAGGGTAACGCTTTGTCAACTCTTTCAAGATCGGCATCATCTTGTTTTTTTCATCGGCAAGCTTGGCTTGATAGTAGAGTTGTGCCGCTTTTTCTGAGTTTACAGACGGCTCATAGTTATTTAACATTTCAATGAGTCCACCTTGGTTACCGGTGGCGTATAGACTTTCAATCTGGCTTATCCACTCTGTTGACTCTGCAAAGGATAGTTGTGCAGATAGAAGGATTAAGCTGATTATTAAGGTTGTTAGAATTATCTTATCTAACTCACTTGATTTGCTTGCGTAGAATGCCATAGCGTGGTAACTTCGTATCTAACTTAAGGGTAATGTTTGTGTTAGGTTTGGTATCGGTGATGAGATTACCATCTTCGTCGTAAATAGCTTGCACTTTTAGCTTAACGTCTTGTTGATGGTCTGGTGAAATAACCTCTATCTCTTCACCTACTGAAAATTTAGCCCTTATATTCACAACGTTATCAAAAAGGAGTTGAGTGTTTGAAGCTGTATGAGCAGATTCAACGTCAACTACCTCTCCGAGGAACTGATAATTTCTTTTATATCCCGAAGTTTCATAAGTCTGCGTATTGTTTAGCTCTGAGTCGTCAAAAAAGGCGGTAGTATATTCACGATGGCTTATTTTATACAACTCCTCTTTAAGCTGTGGATCAGGCTTTCTCTTTTGAAGGTACTCTTGGATAGCGGTTTTGTAAACACGGGTTGTATTAGCAACATAGTAAAGGCTTTTCATACGTCCTTCGATTTTAAGAGAGGTGATGCCTGAGGAGACTATCTCTTCTAATTTATCGTAAAGGGACAGATCTTTTGAGTTAAGGATGTAAGTTCCCCTTTCGTCTTCCGAGATAGCGAACTCTTCTCCGGGTCGACTTTTCTCCGTTAACGTATATTCCCAGCGACAGGGGTGTGTGCAAAGCCCACGGTTTGCCGAGCGGTTATTCAGGAATGCGCTCAGCAAGCATCTACCAGAGTACGAGATACACATTGCGCCGTGCACAAATATCTCGTATTCTAATTCTGGAACTCTTTTGATCATCTCTTTCGTCTCGGCGAAGGAGACTTCGCGAGCCAAGATAATCCTTGAGACCCCTTGCTTAGCCCAGAACTCAGCGCTCTTCCAAGAGGTTGTATTAGCTTGCGTGCTGAGGTGTATCGGAAGTGTGGGGGCAGTCTCTTTGATGATGCTGATTACTCCAGGATCTGAGGCTATAACTGCATCTACACCTAATTTGGATAGGTAGTCGATATAGGGTGGTATTTCGTCAATATCCTGGTTATTAGCAAATATATTTGCCGTAATGAAGATTTTTTTACCCCGCTCGTGCACATATTTAACAGCTTTAGCCAGTTCATCCTCATCGAGATTAGTCGCCTTTGCACGAAGGCCAAACTGTTTGCCAGCGGCATAAACGGCGTCTGCGCCGTATTCAATAGCGTAACGAAGTTTTTCGAAAGAACCTGCCGGGGCTAATAATTCCATTTGTATCCTATTGACTCATCGAGGTTAGAAGGTCTTTATTATTTTTTGTAGCCAATACTTTAGTTCTTAGCGACTCAATTCCTTGAATCGGACTCATAGTCTTGAGATATTTCCTCATCACATACATTCTATTGAGCTCAGTTTTGGAGAGGAGTAACTCTTCACGTCTGGTACCAGATTTAACGAGGTCAACAGCTGGGTATAGTCGCATATCACTGATAGATCTATCGAGTACAAGCTCCATATTACCGGTGCCCTTAAACTCTTCAAAAATAACCTGATCCATTCTACTACCAGTATCAACCAAAGCAGTAGCAATAATGGTTAAACTACCCTGCTCAAGTGTGTTACGAGCACTACCAAAGAATTTCTTTGGACGGTGTAGAGCGTTAGAGTCGATACCACCGGAGAGCACCTTACCACTCGACGGCGAAACGTTGTTGTAAGCACGCGCCAAACGGGTGATACTATCGAGCATTATGACAACATCTTTCCCTAATTCCACCATTCTTTTGGCTTTATTGATACACATTTCAGCCACTTGGATATGATTCTGTGGAGTCTCATCAAAAGTCGAACTAATTACTTCTGAGTTGGTCGGAATCAATATTCTTTTCATCTCTGTAACCTCTTCAGGTCGCTCATCAACGAGTAGCACTATCACGTATACTTCCGGGTGATTAGTCAAAATCGCATTAGAAATATTTTGAAGTAGCACTGTTTTACCGGTTCTTGGAGCTGCAACTATTAGTCCACGTTGTCCTTTACCGATAGGGGTGAAAAGGTTAATAATTCTTGTCGATACGTTTTTCGGATCTGTTTCCAGATTTAACCGTACTTCAGGATAATAAGGAGTCAGATCATCGAACTCTTTCATACTGTTTAAAACGTCCGGTGAACGCATATTCACGGCGTCAACCCTGAGTAGAGCGAAATATTTTTCCCCTTCTTTGGGCGAACGCACAGGACCTGAAACCATATGTCCTTTTTTGAGGTTAAACTTTTTAATCTGAGCTTGTGAAACGTAAATATCGTCACGCCCAGGGATATAGTTGCTCTCGTTATACCTTAAAAATCCGTATCCATCTTCCATAATGTCTAAGCAACCTGTTGTGAAGGCAAGACCTTCCTGTTCAGCCGCCCCTTTCAGGATTCTCAAGATTAGCTCTTCCTTGGGTAACGACGAATACCCTTTTACATCATAAGCCTTGGCCAGCTTTGTCAGATCGGCCGACTCAAGGGTAAATATCTTCTCTAAATAGTTATTCAGATTCATATTAATTCTCCTATTATATAGCCATAAGATAAAAACACTTCATTGGGATAATAAAGATACCTCTTCATCTTTGCTTTTTCGTTCGAGTGAGAGCTAAATACACAAGGCATTTCTATATCTCCCTCACCACTATGTTGTTATTTTAGACCTTAAAATCATTATTGAGCATTAAATCATAGTTTGCTTTACTGTCAAGAACAAATCTATTCCGAACCCTTTCCCCCTACTCCAATATAGTCTACCCTGATCTATGGAGCACATAAGGGAGAATACCGTAGCCGGCTCTGACCCGCCTACGGAACTACTCCTTACTTAA
>JAJBBL010000204.1 GCA_020532365.1 Candidatus Cloacimonadota bacterium
CCCAATTAATTCATATGATTGTCACGTTATCTAAACCGTTTATCTTGTCAACAACTTTTTCTCTATAAATCAAGAAAAAAGAGAAAAAGTCCGAAATAAATAGAGAAAACACTACCGAAGTTAATCATAAAAATTAGTTAACTCCCTTAGGGGTACTAAGGGGATTATAAGGAAGAATACCGTAGCCGGCCCTGTGCCGACTACGGTGATACTACTTAAGCTCTCGTTACTAACTATTGAGTATGCAGAGTTTTAGCCGTAACTTATGAAAATTGTTAAGAAAAAAGAGGTTAGTCAGTAAACCTTCGCATAAAAGAGGGAATCTCTATCTCATTTTTAGAGTTTTTAGGCTTCGGGTTATTAGTGTTCACTGATTTAATATTATCGAGGTCATTTGGACTGGATCGATGAATTCTCGTAAATATCTCTTGTAATGCGGGGGGGGTATCGGTATCTTTACGAGGATCGGTTGGATCGGGCATTCTTTCAAATCCATTCGGTAGACCAGATGCAAAGATGGTGACACAGACTTTACCGGTCATTTCTTGATCCTTTACGAGTCCGATAATGGTATTCTCAGCGGAGCCTGTTTCGTTGTTAATAATGGCGGAGACCTCTTCGAACTCACAATATTTCATATCTTCACCTACAGTAACATTTATCAAAACAGAGGAGCAGCCGTTGAGTTTAACATCGCTTAAAAGCGGGTTAGAGATAGCGAGATTTGCAGCTTCTGCCGCTCTATTTTCACCTTCCGCTATGCCGGTGCCCATAAGTGCGCAACCTTTATTTGCTAAGACGGACTTTACATCCGCAAAATCGACGTTAATATAACCACTTTTATTGATAATATCTGACATTGCTTTAACCGCTTCATAAATAACGGAATCTGCTTTTTTAAATACTTCAAAGACTCCCATATCTTCGGAAATTTCAATTAGTTTTTGATTAGGGATAATAATGTAGCTATCAATATACTTAATTATTTCATTGAACCCTTCGTTAAAGTTCTTCAATCTTCTACCACCTTCGATAGATGTGGGTTTAGTGAAGATACCGAGCGTTAAAATATCTTTCTTTTTTGCTATTTCAGCTATAATAGGTGATGCACCTGTACCAGTTCCTCCACCAAAGCCTGCAGCTATGAAGAGCATATCGGTGTTTTCGAGCTCTTTTTCAATTGCTTCTTTTGACTCTAAGGCTGCGTCTCTACCCACTTCAGGCATAGCTCCAGCCCCTTTACCTCCGGTTAACTTTTCCCCGATATGTAGTCTGTTTTCGGCTAATGACTTTTCTAAGTCTGTCGTATCAGTGTTTACAACAATGAATTCAGGACCATCAATCCCTCTTTCAATCATAGTATTAATTGCGTTACCTCCTGCTCCACCGACGCCGATAACTTTTATCTTTGTCGGATAATTCACAGGGTTTTTGTCTAATCTGACTTTTGTGTCTTGCATACTCCCTCCAAGATTAGGTGAAATCGATTAAAAGGTTTTGTATTTTTTTGAACAAATTAGTGAAGATATTATCGAACTGTCTATGCTTAATAATACCTTTCGATTTGGTTTCAGCTTTATTGTAATTATCTGCTGCGTAGTATAATAGACCTACCGAAGTTGAATACCTTGGGTCTTTAAGTGACTCTTCTGGATTAACGAAGCGCTTTAAGTTAGGGTAGCCGATACGGACTGACAAATTAAAGACATCTTTGGCTGAGTGTTCTATATTCTTTAATAAAGATGTGCCACCTGTCAGAATAATACCAGCTGACATAAAATCTCGATAGTTAACATCAGAAATCGCTTTATAGGCTATTTCTAAGATTTCACGCAATCTGCTTTCCATTATTCGAATTAAATAACTTCTTTTTTGTGGCTCCTCTTCACGGCCACCGATTCCTTCGACAGTTATCATTTCTTGCTCATCCATATCTTTTACCAAAACATCCCCGAACTCGGTCTTTAGCATCTCTGCGTGTCTCGGGGTGGTCGAAAGTCCACTTCTTATGTCGTTAGTTATGTTTGCTCCACCTAAAGGGACTACTAAGCTGAACCTAATGCTTTCTTTAAAGAATGCGGCTATGTCAGTAGTGCCCCCTCCGATATCTAACAGAACGCAACCGAGAAAAGTCTCATCATCAGTAAGGACTGCTTTACTCGAAGCGAGTGATTCTAAGACTATTTTCTCAATATCGTAGTTTATGAGTTCGAAACATTTATTTATGTTTCTAAGTGAGCTTACGTCTGCCATAACGACGTGGACGTGTGCCGTAAGAATCATCCCACTCATATTTATCGGGTTGATAATATTGTTTTGGTTATCAACTTCAAAATACTGTGGGATGGCGTGGATGATTCGTTGATTTTTATCCCCTAACTGTGTGACTACTAATTCCTCAGCAATCTTGACGACTTTATCGATGTTTTCTTGAGTTATTTCGCCCGGCTCAGCTTCTGACTTCCCCTCAATAGAAAGTCGGCTGTTAGCGTTAGTGCTCTTGATGTGTTCACCGGCGATACCGACATAGATGTTTTCGGCTCTGTAATTAGATTTCTCTTCCGCTTCCGAAATAGCTTTTTTAATAGATTCTGATGCCTTGATAATATCCTTTACTAATCCATTTTCAAGGCCACAAGAGGGGGATTCTCCTACACCTTTGAGCTCTAACTTGCCGTTTTCAAGTAAAGTGGCAATTATGACCGATATCTTTGTGGTACCTAAGTCTACCGCAGTGATAATCCGCTCTTGTGTTGCTTTAAATTTCTGTCTCATATCTCTCCCCCTGATTTAACAATTATACGGTTCTCAAACTTCAAATCTATATGCTTGTATTCTACTATGCCTACATTATCGCATACGAACTTTAATTTTTGAATTCTCGTTGGGAAATCTTTGTTCCCTAAGCAAACTACACTACCGGTGTTTGCTTCTATCAAATAGACGTTACCCCTGTTTATATAATATTCTGAGATTAGGGTTCCATCTATATTGTTTTCCTCTATTAGCTTATGAACTTCTATTAGCTGGGTTACATTCTCATCCTCTAAGGTTTCGCCAGTCTGTAAGTCAGCGATAGATAGTTTAGTCTCGATTATCGGAAGGTTTTCCTGTAAATAAAATCCACCTTTGTCGAGTATTACGAATTCCTTGTCGATTGGAACGATAACCCCTTCAACTGTTTTGATGTAAGCGTATCCGATGCGCTCAATAAAGATTAGTTTGAGCTTGAATGGTAACACTTTACGTAGCTTCATCTTTTTCACTCGCACAATATTACTGTATTTGTAGCTTAATTGGCGTGCTGAAATCGTGTTGATGTTAACCCCTATATATTCGCTTACCATCTCTCTTAAGAAATCAGTTTCGAGGTTTTGATTGCCCGAGATCTCGATTTTTCTCACGTTGAAAAAGCTCCACTTCTTGGAGTAGGTGTAGAGAATAGAGGAAAGTATGATCAGCCCTACACCAATCATAATGAAAAGCATAACATATCGGCTGTTACCCCTTCTTTTGACCCTTTTCTTAAGTTCTCTATTCTTTTTCATTCTACACCCCCTTTTTCAACTTTTCGATTAGCTCCTCACCATATT
Organism: Candidatus Cloacimonadota bacterium; assembly: GCA_020532365.1. Classification (GTDB taxonomy): domain Bacteria; phylum Cloacimonadota; class Cloacimonadia; order Cloacimonadales; family JAJBBL01; genus JAJBBL01. The sequence goes on from JAJBBL010000204.1 coordinate 3,594, forward strand.
TGTAAATATTTCCTGCACCTAAAGTTACAATGCAGTCATTGCTTTGGATGAGAGGGGCTATTTTATCGACTATGTTTTCATTAGAGTCTATATAAACGACGTTTTTATGACCTGATTTAATTGCTGCCTTAGCAATTAGCTCGCCCGTTACTCCAGGTATCGGTTTCTCACGAGCAGGATAGATTGGAGTTATGATCAA
>JAJBBL010000128.1 GCA_020532365.1 Candidatus Cloacimonadota bacterium
CGTCGATAGTCTCTGTAAAATCTTCAGGGTATACTTCGATACCGAGATGTTCTGGGAAGAAATTGCCGAACCAAAAATCATGATTACCGGCTATTAAGACAATTCTACATCCCGCTTCTCGTAAGTCAGCAAACTTTTTTAACACGGGAAAGTATCCTTTGATTAGGGTGTTTGACCAGTCATACCATAGGTCAAATACATCCCCAGCCAATATTAAAAGGTCGGTATTACCCCGCAATGATTCGAGAAAGAGGAGCACCCTTCCAGCTCTCTCTATTTTGTCTTGGTCGTTGGGAGAGAAGCTGAGGTGAAAGTCGGACGTGATGATAGTTTTCAGGGTTGCCCCCTTTCTCACTGTTGAGTCATAAGGTAATAGAAAATGTTAGTGCCCATCTGCATAGCATCTTTTTTCATTTCAGGGGTTGGGTCATGCGCATCAGTCCAGGCATCGCTAATATTTGTCTCGTAAGTGTAGAGCACCATAAGTCTACCTGTAGCGTCAAATATACCAAAGGCTTGAGGCCTTTTCCCATCGTGTTCGTGTATTTTAGGAACACCATTAGGTAGTTTAAAGTAGCATGAAAACAGAGGATGATTAGGGGGTAGCTCAACCAGCTCACGTTCAGGGAGCACTTTCTTAATCTCTCGTCTGAATGCGATATCCATTCCATAGTCGTCATCAGCGTAGAGAAAGCCACCATTAAGCAGATAATTCCTTAAGTTTTGCACATCTCGTTCAGAAAATTGAATGTTACCATGTCCAGTCATAAAGATGAACGGGTAGTCGAACAAAGCTGAGTCTGAAGGTTTGACTACTGCTTGTATCGTTGAGAAGTCGGTATCAATGGTTGTGTTAAGGTATTTAACGAGATTTGGAAGAGTATCGGGGTCATTATACCAATCTCCTCCACCGTCATAGTGGAGGCGTGCCAATTGAGCTTTATTCTCATTAGCAAAGAGGTTAAAGGTCGTTACTATCACAGTAAGGATGGCTAACGACCTTACAAAAAGATATCTCAGATTAAATCTCATTTTACTCATAATTATACTTAGTAGTAATGTTAGAGTAGTTTGTCAAGCTATAAGTCCATCGGTGTTTACGCTATTGTTTAAAACGTTCAGAGGAGACCGTAAATAGGTTCACCATATCCTTATCTGAGGAGTAGAGGTGATCAGTGTCATCATCTTTTTGGACTACAAAAAAATCTTCTTCACCTACTTCGATGGCAAACTTAAGGGTAACCACTTTTTTATCTTTCTTTTCTATAGTGAGCACAAGCTGTGGTTTTGCGAGAGTCTCCTCATGTATTTCAAACTCGTAATCATAGTTTAAAGTGGCGGGCATTTCACCGATAGCTTGGATAATTTTAATAAGGGCAGGGTTGAGGTCTCTTACTTCGAACGATGTTTCCGAGTCGGTGTATGTCCAGAGTGTATCGCTCGAAGTTAGGGTATAGCTATTGAGGCTATAATCGACAGATATACTGTGGATTTCCTGTTTTGGTATCGAGATGATATTAAGTGAACGCCAGAGGAATAGTTCAGGTTGGAGCAAGTTGACGATATTTTTTGAAAGTAGGTAAACGTTATTATCGTCGACCTCTTTACCATAGCTAACTCCGCCAACTCTACCGAGGTAAGCTTTAAATATTTCTTTTTTGTCTCTGGAAAAGAGAGTCATAGAAACTCTTCCCTTTTCATCGAGACTATATTGCTCTAGCGATTCGGTACTTACAGAAACCGGTATTGAGGAAGTTTCCACAGGCAAAGCCTCTTCGAATAAGGTCTCAATTTTATTGTAGTTAACCTCGCTGATGAACGGTTTCTCCAAGGTCCATGTATGGTCATCTTTAACTACCTTCAGGGTGTCCCCTTTGAAGATGAACTCAACACCGTAAACAGATTCTGGTGACACTTTAAAGAACTTAACTCTTTTCTCTTTAGGGTCTTTCGTCAGCTTTATCACGAGAAACAGGGCCGCAAGGGCGACCAGAATAACAATTAATATCTTATTATGCTTGTTCATAGATCTTCCTTATCAGTTTTCTTTTCTGTATTTGTTTGCGGTATATAATTATCCCGAATAGGAGTAGAATCACAGGTGGGAGTAAGATATTGAGCCAACGGACGACTTTTTTACTACCGGTACCAAGCTCTTTCAAAGGTCTGAAAACAGTTTCTCTCGCTCGCAACTCTATAAGAACGGTATCATCCATTATATAATCGACCGAGTTAAGCACAAACGTAAGGTTGTTAGGTACTTGACCAGCGCCGGTATCTGTGATGAATTGCGAGTTAGCAAGCACCACTATTTTTGCATTATCATTATGATAATAAAAGTCTGATGCTTGAGGTGATGATGCATCGGGGAAGAGATGTCTGTAATTACTTTCGATTTTACCTTCAAACAGAGCTGCTACCACTTTTGAAGGTGAGGTTAGCATTTTCTTAAGGTCAGTCTGCTGCATATATTTTTCGAAAGAGATATTGAACCCAGGCCCAGTAATCTCGCCAGAATTATCAGAGGTCATAAGTAGCGGTGTAAAGCTCAAATCGGGGTTTGCCGACTCTAATACTTCAGACGGAAAGATAGTTTGAAGGTGTTCCAAGTTTTTTACTATCAAGTTGTTTTTATTAACGTTATTAATGATAGGGAAGGGTGGGTAGGAGACAGGTGTAGCGAAGCTGAAGATACCCTGTTGTCTTTGCACTTGGATTTGCCCACAAGAGGCATCGGTTACTATATTATTGTTTATCTCAATTCCGTAAGACTCAAGGAGATTAAAAAGATTAGACGCTATTGGGTATGCATACCCATTTTGTAAGTCGGCATCAATTTTACTCTGGATAAGGATTAAGTTGCCCCCTCTCATCAGGAATTGGTCGAGGTTATAGAGTTGGTCGTAAAGTAGTGAGTCTTGTACACCTGTAACAATAAGCGAGCTTATATTGACGTCAATAGGCTCTACCAGATCAACCTCTTTTAAGTCATAATTATTCGAAATCATATCGGACACAGCCTTATAAATCGACTGTTGTTGAGGGTATCTTTGCATAATTTGTGGTATTGAATCTTCCACTTTAAAGATACCGACTTTTTTCAATCCTATATTGGTCACTTTTTTAATCGCGCTGGTAAGTTCGTACTCTAAGCCTCTTGTATTTTGGATAAAGGGGATAGACTCGTATCTTCCTTGATATTGGAATACAAGCCCCATAAAGACCTCTCTAATCTCCAGCTTATCATCCTCAATAACCCTCATAGAGATTGGCGCAACTTGGTATCTTTGAGCCTCTTGACGCTTGATATCATCATCACTGGGGTCTATAAACTCGAATCTTATTTTCCCTTTAGAATACGCTTGGTATTCAGACAGAATATCTCTGGTATACCGGTGTGAATCGGCTAACTGCGGAGGTAGGTTCTTTGTAAAATAAGCCTTTACGACGAGTCTTTCCGGGAGTGCTCTAATGGTCTGTTTACTTGATTTAGTTAGAGAAAATATTTTCCCTTGGGAGAGGTCAATTCTGGTGAAGAGGTTAATAGAAATAAGGTTTATTAGGAGTAGGATGCCTATGATCACCAGGATGTTAGTTGCTACTGCTTTTTTATTCTGCTGTTTAGTTAACAGTGCTATATCTTTGCTTTGATTAGTTTTATGTGTACTCATTTAAGCTTACCCCCTTATTTCCATTTCCTTGATTCCATATTGATTACCGCTAATCGAAGGAAGAAGATAATCAAGCTCAGGAAGTAAATTAGATTACGTGTATCTATAAC
>JAJBBL010000213.1 GCA_020532365.1 Candidatus Cloacimonadota bacterium
AAAAAATACCGGGGGAATAAGTCTTTAGCCTTGGCTGCTTACAATTGGGGGGAGACTAATGTCGATAAGAAGCTTAAAGAGATGGGGATAACCGTCGAGCCGGAAAGAAACTACAGAGACCTTTTTGTTAGAGTACCCGAAACTTATAGCTTTATAGGGAAAATCTTAAAAGTATAATCTGCTCTTCTATTCCCTATGGAGAGTGAAAACTACTATCTCGTTGTCAGAAAGAAGACGCATCGGAGGACCCCAAGTGGAGACTCCAGAAGTGGTGTATTGATAACTATCACCAATTTTATTCAATCCATAATAATACTTGTAGCGGAGCCCGACGAGGAAGGTCATCGGCGGTATTTGTCCTTTGTGAGTGTGCCCTGAAAGGAGTAAATCAGCCCCTTTAGCTATAGCTTCATCATAGTATAATGGTTGATGAGAGATGAAAATGGTAAACTTACTATAGTCCATCCCATCAAAAGCTTTATCAACATTGGGTGGATTGTCCCCTATTTTTTCAGCTGTAGGATCGGTTATCCCGACGATTTGCAAACCTTTTACAGGCTCATAATTACTGTTAAGCAAGTTCTTTATCTCAGCTTCGGCAGTAAACTGATAGTACTCTTTTATTTGTTGATAATACTCGTGATTGCCAGCTACAGAGTAGACGCCATATTTTGTTTTGAGGTTTTTGAAGTGAGGGGCGAAGTGGGCTATACTCACGTAAGGCTCATCTATTAAATCGCCACCTATAATTATTAAGTCGGGCTCAAGTTCATTTACCATCTCTAATTTACGAAGTAAAAGCTTTTGATTAGTATTACTGTTTAGGTGCAGCTCAGAGAAGAGGATGACTTTTAATCCTTCAAGTTCAGGGGTGACCTTCTTGCTGTAAAGAGGAATATTCCTGATTTTAGGCGGGATTGCAGAGTTGATTAAAGCTGCGGTTGACGCAAGAACTATTAGAACCAAGCTTACTGAGGTAGCTAAACGTGCAATCTTCGGGAAAATAAGGATGATAATCAGGTCTATGAGCATTATCGTAAAAGCAATCGAAAGAACACCTAACCAGATGCTGCCGATGGAAGCTAACCAGCCAATCTTCCAGTAGCGACGGAAGATCTCACTCCAGAGGAAAAAGGCGTTCATAAAAAGAAAGATTAGTCTGAGATAAACTGAGCCCTTGTTATTCTTACAGAAAGCAGCTTTTATCGGGTAGTAAACGACGTAGTTTAAGATAAAAAGACCGATTATTACGGCCAATAGGAAAGCGTATGGGAATGAGGTCATAGTTCTTCTCTTTCTATAACAGAGTTGAAAATATTGACGAGCTCTTTAGTCTGCTCCTCTGCAGAGAGGGAAGAAATGTCGCTCTCGTTTCGTTGTAGTTCTCCGCTTGCCCATTGCTCGTATTTCTGTTTAACTACTGAGATAAAGCCCATTTTGTCTTGATAGTCGATGATCTCGCCAGCTTTATACTCAGATAAATACTTGGCAACCTCACTCTCTTTAGGTCCAATAGCAATTATATAGGGTCTCGCTGCGATGTATTCAAAGAATTTAGTGGTGAGAATCCCTTTATTGTGGGGGCATTGGTTTATCAGTAGTAGCAATAGTTCACTGTTGACCATTTCGTTTATAGCCTCTCTGTGTGAGAGTTGTGGCGTAGTTCTAAGGTGGAAGCAGGGGTGTTTTCTTTGGATGTCTTTTGCGTTTTGGAAGTTAGTTCCCACTAAGCTGAACGTGATGTTTTTCTTTTCATCTTGTTTACAGTATTCGCTGAGCCATCTTAAGGGGGCTTTTATGTCCTGTCCTTCTGTTAGTTTACCAACATACTTGATCCGAAAGAAGCTGCTTTTTGTCCGTTTAATATCAAGGAAGTCTTCTTCTTCAAACCCGTTAACAAGAACGTGTTTATTCCCTTTAGGGAGCGAGTCGGCTATCGGTTTGGAGATGATTATAGCGGCGTCAGCTTTTTTAAGGACACTCTTCTCCAGCTCTTTATTGATTTCTTTAATTATAGGGTTTTGCTTAGCACTTTGTAGATAGTAGATATCAGTCCACGGGTCTCTAAAGTCAGCAATCCAAGGAAGAGGTGTCGACTCTTTTAGCTTCATTCCGACAAGATGTGAAGAGTGAGGTGGTCCTGTAGTAATGATGAGTGAGTATTTCTTGCTTCTCAACTCCTCTTTAGCCAGGTTGTAAGCTGCTTTACTCCAAAAAACTCTACTATCAGGGGTTACTATATTTAGTCGTGTCCAGTAAAGGAGCTTTTTAATTAAAGGGTCATCTTTTTGGCTAAGAAGGGTTCCGTACGGGAATTCATCATTACTTTTAGGTTTAACGAAGGAGAAGAGTTTACTGCTAAGGGAGCGTTTCGTTCTTATAACTTTGGTTGATAATGGCACTTTATGGGCTAATGTCGGGTCGAGGACAGAATAATCACTTTCGGATGCGGTAAGTATAGTCGGCTGCCATCCTAAATTAGGAAGATGTTTAATGAATCTGAGCCATCTTTGTACGCTTGCTCCACCACAGGGTGGGAAGTAAAACGAAATGATTAAGACTCGTTTCATAACGCCTCTATCATATCGCTAACAAACTTCTTCCAAGAGAGGTTAGCTCTATATTCAGCAATATCATCCTTTACTTGTTGTTTATCGAGTTCAAAGTATTCAATTATCCCTTCAGCAAAGTCTGCTTCGTCTACAGAGCTTGTCACCATTCCAGTCTTGCCATCGATTACCATTTCCGGTAATCCTCCGACAGGGGTCACTACAACGCCAATGTTCATCACATAAGCTATTTGGACTACGCCGCTCTGTGTTGCTTGGATGTAGGGAAGGGCAAGAGTATCGCCAGCTTTGAAGTAGAGCTCCACTAAATTATCTGAAACATATTCGTCCATTAAAACAATATCCTCTTTGTATTCACTATTCTCTATCAGACTGTGATACTGTTGGTCGTCGCCGTATATTTCTCCAACTATAAGCAACACTGCATTTGGCAGTTTTTTCTTTATATGGGGCAGACTTTTAATAAGCATCTCTACCCCTTTATAGGGTTTTATATAGCCGAAGAAGAGGATTACATCTTTCCCCTTAAGATTTAGTATTTCTTTTGCTTTATCGGTGGAGTAAGCGTTTCGATTATGAAACTCATAAAGTGGATGGAAGGAGGAGATGATTTTAATGTCTCGCTTATCGAGGTGATAAATTATCCGGTCACAGTTTTTGGCTTTACTCTCTTGCACTGGATTACTTTTCTTATATCTTCGCCAGTGAGAAAAGTTTTTAATTGCGTCGACGAATACAGAGTTGGACAAAGTCAGGATGTAGTCAGCTTTGATGAGGAGTTGTCGTGTTAAAAAGTTAGCAAAGGGCCATTTTTCATGAAAGTCTATGTTATGTGTGACAACGATAGTCTTAATCCCTTTTCTGCGGAGTCTCTTTAGAAGGTATGAGTAGGAAGGGACGAAGTAAGGCAGAAAGAACTGAAAGATAACGTAATCAGGTTTATGTTTTACAATCGCCTTATAAGTTTTATGGTAGGTTGTGGGGTCATAGGGTGTTAGGACGCGTTCTGCTTTAATATCTTTAAAGTAATCATTGTCCTCAGTCTGCCCTTTGCCTGGAAAAATTAGCTCAGGGTATTGTCGTTGAAAAGTGATGACTACTGAATCGTGTCCATCCTCTATGAGCTGTTTGTGTAAACAACCGGCAAAGTGAGCTATTCCGC
>JAJBBL010000191.1 GCA_020532365.1 Candidatus Cloacimonadota bacterium
ACTTAATATTCATCGATTTGAGAGATGTTGGAGGTATCGTCCAGTTGGTTTTTGATCCCAAAAGAACTGAGGTGCATAAAAGAGCACACGAGCTTAGAAATGAATACGTGATAGTAGCCAAAGGGGAGATTAGAGAAAGAACCGAGGGAAATATTAATCCTAACATACAAAACGGCCATATTGAGATAGAAGTAGTTGATATTAAGATCCATAACACTTCAGAACAGCTCCCTTTACAGATAAATGAGCTTTTGCTACCAGATGAAGACCATCGTCTCGAATATAGATACCTCGACCTACGTAGACCTATACTGAAAAACAACCTGCTTGTTCGACATAAAATAGTTTACCTGATGAGGAAATTCCTTAACGATAACAGGTTTTATGAGATCGAAACACCTATCTTGATGAAAAGCACACCGGAAGGGGCTCGAGACTATCTTGTGCCCAGTAGAATCTACCCCGGCAAGTTTTTCGCCCTACCACAGTCTCCACAAATTTATAAACAGCTTCTGATGATTAGTGGGTTCGATAGATATTTCCAAATTGCACGCTGTTTTAGAGATGAAGACCTTAGAGCCGATAGACAGCCTGAGTTTACTCAGTTAGATATGGAGATGAGCTTCGTCGATGAAGAGGATATTTTCAAAATAATGGAAGAGCTATTTCAGCTTCTGTTTAAAGAGGTAATAAATGTTGAACTAACACTGCCATTCCCGCGCCTAACTTATGCCGAGGCTATGGAGCGTTACGGGAGCGATAAGCCCGACACAAGGTTTGCAATGGAGCTTACTAACGTCTCCGATGTATTTAGTGAAAGCACTTTTAACGTCTTCTCCTCAGCGATTGCTAACAAGGGGAGCGTCCGCACGATAGTGGTCAAAGGTGGAGCTACATTTAGCCGAAGACAGATAGATGAGCTTACCGATCTTGCCAAACATTTAGGTGGCAAAGGGTTGGCGTTTTGTAAAGTCTCAAAAGAGGGATTAGAGGCCGGTATTTCTAAGTTTATTAGCGATATTGAACGTGAAAAGCTACTCTCTAAAACTCAGGCTGAAGAGGGTGATCTATTGCTTTTCGCAGCAGATAAAAACAGTATTGTGTTTAAGGTGTTGGCTGGGGTAAGAAATCACCTCGGTAAAACATTGGAGCTGTATGATAAAAAGAGCTTCTCTTTCCTCTGGATTACAGATTTCCCACTCTTTAGCTATGACGAGGAGAATCAGCGCTGGGAGACCGCTCATCATATGTTTACACTACCAAAAGAGGAGCATCTAAAATACTTTGAGTCAGAAAATGATTACGACAAAATCCAAGGACACCTTTACGATCTCGTCTGTAACGGAATGGAGCTATCATCAGGTAGTCTTCGTTGCCATAGCTATGACGTGCAAAAGAAGATATTTGAAGTGCTCGGCTTAAAAGAGGAAGAGCTTGAAGATAGATTTGGATTTTTCTTAAGAGCTATGAAATATGGAACACCGCCCCACGGTGGAATTGCGCCTGGATTGGATAGACTTGTGATGCTTATGACAGGTGCAGAGTCGATTAGAGATGTAATTGCGTTTCCCAAAACGCTGAAAGCGGTCGATTTGATGAGTGAAGCACCCTCTGAAGTAGCAGATCTGCAACTTAAAGAGCTTGGAATTGAAATTAAGCCGACAGATAAATGAACAAAAATAGATACAGAATAGGGGTCTTGACCTCTGGGATGAGTCGAGGCTCAAATCTATTGGCAATCCGTAATTGGTTTAACGAAAACCAATTACCTGTGGATATCTCGTTTGTAGTAGTCACTCACAGAAGAGCGCCTGTGATCGAGCGGTGTCAATACTTCGGATTAGAACATATCTTCGTCTCAACGAAAGATATGGCCGAATTTGAAGAGAGAGTGCTGACCTTAATCTCCGAAAGAGAGATAGACCTTATAGTTTTAGCAGGGTTTCTTAAAAAACTATCAGCTGAGTTTTTAGAGAAAGCCGCAATACCTACTTTGAATATCCACCCCGCCTTGCTTCCAAAATACGGTGGAGAGGGGATGTATGGCTCAAACGTTCATAAAGAGGTTTTTCGTAATCAAGAGTCTGAGTCGGGTGCTACCGTTCACTACGTAAATAAGTGCTACGATGAAGGGGAGATAATTTTGCAAAGGAAGGTTGGTCTCGAAGGATGCGAGTCGCCTGAACAGGTCGCCGAGCGAGTGCTTAAAATAGAGCATGAAACTTATGCCCCTGCAATATGGGAGGCTTTGCAAAGACACAGGAAATTATGAAAAGAGTTGCTATTACAACGTTTGGCTGTAAAGTTAATCAATACGAATCAGCCTGTATTATAGAAGATTTCGAAAAGGAAGGGTATGTTCAAGTTCCCTTTAATGAAGAGGCGGACGTATATATCGTAAATAGTTGTACCGTAACGAATAGAACTGACTTTAAAGTGAGAAATGCTATCCGTAAAGCTCTGGAACAAAAGAAGAAGAACCGAGACGTAAAGATAGCCGTCACAGGCTGTTATGCACAGCTCAACCGCGAGAGAATATATAAAATGGGCGAAGTCGACGTGGTGGTCGATAACAATCATAAAGATAGTATAGTGGACTTTCTGTATAAAACGGAAACGCCACTCTTTGTTGAAGATACGTCATCATTTGAGACTTTTACCGAACAGAATACAGCTAACCTTCTTGATAGAGCAAGAGCATTTATAAAAATACAGGATGGATGTGATTACTTCTGTACCTATTGCACCATCTCCTACGCTCGAGGTAAGCCCCGAAGCAGAAAGTTAGAAGAGGTGCTAAAGCAGGTTGAAGTTTTTCTCGAAAAAGGGTATCAAGAGATTGTGCTGACCGGTGTGAACTTAGGTCTGTATGGTAGAGATTTTGCTATCGATGAAAACCTATTGTGTGTGCTTCAAGAGTTAGAGCGATATGACAAGCTTAAACGTGTTAGACTTAGCTCCCTTGAACCACAGCTTATCAATGACGAGCTAATTGACTTTTTTGTCCAGAGCGAAAAAATCTGCCCACACTTTCATATCCCGATGCAAAGCGGATCGGATAGCGTTCTAAAGGCAATGAATCGCCCTTATGATACTGCTGACTTTGCTGGCTTGATAAATAAGCTGGTTAAGGGTATTCCAAACGTCGCCATCGGAACGGATATTATTTTAGGGTTCCCTACCGAAAATGATAGCCTCTTCCAAGAGACTATTGAGTTTGTAGAGTCGCTACCACTCGTATACGCACATATTTTCCCCTTCTCTTCACGTCCAGGCACTCAAGGGGCTCTGCTTAAAAACAACACCCCTTCAAACGTAGTTAAAGAACGTTGCTCCACTATCAAACATATCTTCGACTCAAAAAAAGAGAAGTATATTGACGCACTTGTCGAAAATAACGTTCAAATCAGCGGAATTATTGAGAGTAAAAATGGAAAATATTGGACTGCTCTCTCCGATCACTACATTAGATTGTTTTGTAAAAATGAAGAGTTAGAGATCGGGGAACTCTTTACTGGAGTAGTAAAAAACAGACTGTTTGACGGAGTTGAGGTAACTGTTTAAGTGATTAAGATTAGAGATTTGACCGTTGTGCTGGGGGGCCAAACAATCCTCGACGGCATCAATCTGGATATACCAGAAGGGAAGAAAACCGTTCTCGCCGGACAAAGCGGAAGCGGTA
>JAJBBL010000042.1 GCA_020532365.1 Candidatus Cloacimonadota bacterium
CCAGCTACTGAGAGTAATTGAACAAGATCCAAAAACTCTTTTCAACCTGGTTGAAAATGGTTTAGCATCATATAGCGTGCGGTTCGATAGTTCAGAGCAATATTCGCCAAATCAACAGGACAAAGCAGAGTCTACAATTGAAACGTTTATTAGAGAGATCGCTAAAGAGTTTTCTCAGGCAGATCTCAAATCCATTTATAACTGGTGGGCACCTGTAAAGCAAACACCAAACTGGGATTTTATTTCAACTTGCAATATTAATGGATCAAAAGGGATTTTGTTAGTTGAAGCGAAGTCACATACTGAGGAAATGGAAGAAGAAGGGAAGCCAATCACTGTGGATTTATACAACAAAGACATTTCAGAAGAGGCCAGACTTTTAGCCAAAAAAACACTCAATCTGGATTCAAACAGCGCCATAGTAACAGAACAAGAATTAAAGCGTCTAATAGACGTTTTGGCCGATAAATCGTTGTCTAGCGATGCACTTATGGTGAGTTGTAAGCAAAAGCTTAGTAATCACGAAAAGATCGGCAAAGCTATCTCTGAAGCAAAAGAAGTCTTATTAGACCATTGCAATAATATAGCGATATCGAGAGATAGTCATTATCAGCTTAGCAACAGGATAGCTTATACCTGGAAGCTTGCCAGCATAGGTATTCCCACAATCCTACTCTATTTGGGATTCACTGAAGACCCCGCTTGGAAAGACCAGTTCAAATCTGATCAAATGTGGAATAAGACAATACAAAGCTATTTTTCTAACGTTAAGGCAAAAGGCTTGTTAGATAAGAAACATATTGTACTTGCAAATGGTGTCCCTGCATATTTTATTGCCGATTCAATCAGAGCAGAACAATAGAATTAAAGAAGAGGAGACTATGAGCTTTGTCCATTTCCACGTCCATAGCGAGTATAGTTGGCTTGATGGAGCTTGCACCATTGATGATTTGGTACAAAAAGCGGTAGAGTATAAGATGCCGGCTGTGGCTATCACTGACCGGAATAGCTTGGCGGGAGCTTCCCGCTTGTGGCATAAGTGCATTAAAGCCGGCATCAATCCTATCATCGGGCTGGAGATCGAGGTTTTGAACGACATTACCGATGAGAGGGCTTTTTCAGTGATCCTGTTGGCTAAAAATGGTTCTGGCTACAATAATCTATGCCTGCTTCTCACTCTCGCTTATAAGAATGATGCGCAAGCCCCTAAAATCAAAAAAAGTCAGCTAAAGAGATTTTCACACGATCTTATCTGTCTATCTTTTGGGGTTAAGGGGGAGCTGTGTACTCTGCTGTTGGAGGGAAGAGATGAGGAAGCAAGGCAGGTATCAGATTGGTATTATGGTGTCTTTGGAGAGGACTACTATTATGAGGTGCAAGACCATGGCTTACCACAAGAAGCGATCGCAATGAACAAACTACTGGATATGGCTTTTTATACTAAGATTCCTGCAGTGGTAACAAATGACTGTCACTATATGAAGCGCCAGGATTCCATAGCTATCGATGCCCTGAACTCCATCAGAAAGGGTCTTGATTTCACCCAACCAGAAGCAAGCCGCTTTACCAACAATGAGTACTACTTTAAGCCTCCCCAGGAGATGGAGCTGCTTTTCTACTCCAGTCCTCAAATAGTGGAGAATAAACTGGAAATTGCAGAAAAAATTGAGGTTATGAATGGCTATATTCCGGCTCCTGAAAGCGAGTTGACTCTGTCAGATGTAGAAGGGATCCTAAACGACTACTCTCACCCTTTGAGAATCAAATCACAACCTAATAAGAGACATATCAGAGTTACGTTGACGGAGAGTAAGCCTGCAGAGTTACTGGAATATCTAAGTAAAAAGATTCATGATTTTTATGCAATCCAATTCACAGAGTATGTGCCTTGGACTCCTGCAAGCATCTTTGCAGAAGTTTTGAGAATTATGCAGGTATCAGAAGAGAAGGTCGATAACCTCTGTAGCTTGATCCCCTATGAAGCAAAAACACTACTTGAAGCGATTTTGATTAGCCCCGATTTCTCCTGCTTTTTAGCAGGGGATTACGTTAGCTCATTAGCAAGGGAGATAAGCGATACCTTGATCAACACATTCAAAGAAGAAAGAGTACATGAAAATTACGTAGCCCTATTTCCGAAAAATATGGCAATCCCCATCGTTCGAGATATTGACGGAACGTCAAGATGTCAGTATGATTTAAGCCATATTGCCGGAGTGGGTATAGTCACCTTGGAAATCGAGGCTCTACATTAAAAGGCGATACATTATCATTATTTGTTAGTTTAGAGAAACACAGCTAAAGGCCGTTGCAAATTTAACAAGCCAAGAGCTATAATATGATAGCTCTTGGCAAGCTATAAACACTTTGTTCAGAGCCATTAGGTCTGTAATCACCAAACTATTTAATCCTCATTTTAAAGTCAAAATCTTCTCTCAGAATACTTTCGACGACTTTTCTCGTCTGTAATGAATATTTTGTTTGACAGGTATTAGAGAGATTATCCTGTATAGTGGATTAATGATACTCTTAATAAAACGTTTCATTACTTAGTTATACAGGCAAAATGCCACAATGGAACGAAAATTGCTTAAGTATATGAATGTAGTAATAGTATCGAGTAACGCAAATGAAAGGAAGTCAATAAAAATGGAGATAGATAGGATGAAATTTAAAGTCTTTATGGTGCTACTTATCGCGATTATGTCAACAGTGAGTCTGCTGGCAAACGATCTTGTTAAGAGCAGCCAACAACTACAAGAAGCAATTGATAGTATTAACTCGGTTGAAGAAAAGCTTCCGATATTCATAGTAATGAAGGAACAATTAGATACGCAAGTTCTTTACAACAGTGTAAAGGATATGGACAGAGTAAGTAGACGTGAGTTTTCGATGAAGGAGCTCAAAAGCTTTAGTCAAGCCTCTCAGAAGGATTTAACGACTATTTTAGATAAGCTTGCTAAGGAGAAGAAGGTTGACGAAGTACGTCATTTCTGGGTAAGAAACATAGTTAGTCTGAAAGCGACTAAAGAGGTAATTGAGTTTTTAGAGACGAGAGCAGAGATCAGCTCTATCGAATATGATCCGCTAACAAAAGCATTGTTCGGGGAATGGAATCCTGTTGATGTAGACCGAGATGATGTTTCTCGTGTTGAGCGTGATATACCTTATAATCTTACTAAAATGAATGTGCCAGAGGTCTGGAATTTAGGGTTTAAAGGTGACGGAGTAGTCGTTGCCGTTTTAGATACTGGTGTGGACTATAATCACAAAGACTTGCTGAATAGAATGTGGGTTAGCCCCGACTATCCTAATTTTGGTTATAACTTTGTGGGGAATAATAACGACCCTATGGATGATAATGGGCACGGAACTCACTGTGCGGGAACTGTAGCTGGTGACGGCACATCAGGAACCCAGACAGGTATTGCTCCGTTGAGCAAAATTATGGCTCTTAAGGTGTTGAGCAGACAAGGTGACGGTTCACAAACAGGGGTGTGGTCTGCTATGGAGTTTGCGTGTGAGAACGGGGCGGATCTTTTAAGTATGTCGCTTGGTTGGGAATATTCTTCACATCCAACAAAAGTTACTTGGCGTGGTATTTTAGAGAATATGCTTAATATGGGGATTATTGCCTCTATAGCGGGTGGAAATGAA
>JAJBBL010000017.1 GCA_020532365.1 Candidatus Cloacimonadota bacterium
CGGAATAACCAGCTGTACCGCATCAACGATGATCAGAACAACTATTCCGAGAATAATGGCTTTTGTATTGTCTTTCAGGTAAGGGATTACGCGAGAGAATACTCTCTTTATATTTTTATCTTCTTCCTGTCCTTTCAATCTTTCCTCTATCTTCTTTCAATCTTTTCTGTTCTTAATAAAATGAGGGGTAAACTTGCACCCCTCAAACATCTGTAATATTTATGTTTCCTCTTCATATTTCTTTATGTAGGCAAGCGCACAGTCTTTCGCTATTCTCCTTATTCGGTTGATGTATGAAGCACGTTGCAAGACACTAATCACGCCGTTGGCATCAAGGAGATTAAACATATGAGAACATTTAATTATCGCATCGTAAGCTGGATAAGGAAGCTCCTTCGCTATAAGTTGCTTTGCCTGTTGCTCATAATCCTCAAACGCTCTAAAGCAGGACTCTGCGGGTAGTTCGTCGAAGTTGTATATGGAAAACTCAACCTCTTTATCAAAGAAAATGTCCCCGTAAAGTGTGTTCTTGTTCCATTTCAGGTCACGTATACTATTAACGTTCTGAATGTACATAGCGAGCCGCTCTATACCGTATGCGAGTTCCACGTTCATTGGAAAAATGTCAAGCCCACCTATCTGCTGAAAATAGGTAAACTGAGTCACCTCCATACCGTCTAACCATACTTCCCACCCGAGACCCCAAGCACCTAACGTTGGTGACTCCCAGTCATCTTCCACGAACCTTATATCGTGCTTCTCCAGCTCCACTCCGATCGCCTCTAAGCTCCCTAAGTATAGTTGCTGAATATTATCAGGAGCCGGCTTAATTAGCACTTGAAACTGATAATAATGTTGATATCTATTCGGATTCTGTCCATAACGACCATCCTTAGGTCTCCTACACGGCTGAACAAAAGCCGAAGCAAACTCTTTTTTACTTAGCGAGGTGAAGAAAGTAATCGGATGAAAAGTTGCCGCACCCATCTCAACATCGTAAGGTTGAATTATATTACACCCTTTATCTGCCCAATATTTCTGCAGATTCAATATCATATCTTGTAGATACATTCCCACTCCTGATTCAACGTCTCGAAATGTACTCTTTGAAAAGCAGTACTATCTTTAACAAGAATTATAACCCAAACAATAAGTCAAGGTTTGCTGCTATTAATTTTCGCTTTGCCATTGAATAAATCAGAAGTAACTAATGTTCTCAGAAATGATTAATTTGGCATCTGTACA
This sequence comes from Candidatus Cloacimonadota bacterium, assembly GCA_020532365.1. Classification (GTDB taxonomy): domain Bacteria; phylum Cloacimonadota; class Cloacimonadia; order Cloacimonadales; family JAJBBL01; genus JAJBBL01. The sequence goes on from JAJBBL010000017.1 coordinate 1,246, forward strand.
GCTGATAACATCCTCTACTGTATAACCTTTAGCAACCTCTTTCAACAATAAACCATCAGAGGTAACTTCGATTACGGCACGCTCTGTAACGATTAAATTAACCTTGTTTTTAGCGGTCAGAGGCAAACTACAATTGTCTAATATTTTTGAGTTTCCACGTCTATCACAATGCTCCATAGCTACGATAACTTTTCGTGAACCGGTAACAAGGTCCATAGCTCCACCCATCCCAGGTATCATTTTGCCAGGAATCATCCAATTAGCTAATTTTCCGCATTGATCAGCCTGTAAAGCACCCAAAACTGTCAGGTCAATATGCCCACCCCTAATAATGGCGAAACTAAGACAAGTATCGAAATAAGATGCACCCTTGATAGCGGTTATAAACCCGCCACCTGCATTGATAAGATTCTCATCCTCAGCCCCTTCTGTAGGAGCTGGGCCAGCACCCATTATCCCATTTTCACTCTGAAAGAATACTCTGACCCCTTCAGGAATATGATTTGCTACCTCTGTCGGAAGGCCTATACCAAGATTAACATAGTCGCCGTCTTTTAATTCTTGAGCTACTCTTTTGCCGATAACTACTCTTTTATCTATAACTTCCATCTCGCCTCCCCCTTATTTTTTTAATACTAAATAGTCTACAAACACGCCCGGTGTAACTACATCTTCCGCTGGAATCTCGCCCGCTTCAACTATTTCGTCTACTTCCGCAATCGTTATCTTAGCGGCTGTGGCCATTATAGGATTACTGTTCCGCGCTGTCTTGTCGTAAACAAGGTTTCCATACTTATCGGCTTTTTTGGCTCTAATAAGAGCAAAATCGGCGCTTATCGGTTTCTCCAATAAAAACTCTTTCCCATCAACTTCTATAACCTGTTTCCCCTCGGCTACAACAGTGCCAAGCCCGGTAGGAGTCAATACGCCTCCTAACCCTGCACCTGCACTCCTGATCTGTTCGAGAAGAGTTCCTTGAGGTATTAAATCAACTTTAATCTCATTGTTGTTCATCTGGTTTTGAGTGGCTTTATTTGTCCCTATGTGAGAAGTTTTAATAGAGCTGACCTGCTTGTTACTAACCAAAATACCGACCCCTTTATCTTCGTAATCGGTAGCAATAACGATCATCTCAAGATCAGACGTTCCAAGCTCTTTAAGCTCTTCAATAATAGTCTCCGCACTGCCGACAGCGAGAAAGCCACCAAACATAATACTCTCCCCTGACTTAATCAGAGAGGCGGCCTCTTTTGCTGATATTATTTTCACCATACTTTACCTCTTTTATGTTTCAATTTTCTTTAAATTTCTTGTCTGCATAATGCTTGGCAATAAACATTGCGACGTCGTTTGCATACGTGTTGTGACCAAATCCGGCGTCGTAGCCGAGCTCTATAGCTAACTCGTTATTTATCCTGGGACCTCCACAAATGAAAAGCATCTTATCCCTAATGTTTTCGGCTTCCGCTAACTCTATCAGCTTGGTCAAATTGGAGATATGGATATTTTTTTGAGTGACTATTTGAGAGACGAGGATAGCATCTGCCTTCAGGCTCATTGCCTTTTCTAAGAGCTCCCCTACAGGCACTTGAGCACCTAAATTGTATGCATTCACCATTCTATACCTTTCTAAGCCGTAACGCTGATTATACCCTTTCATATTCATAATTGCGTCGATGCCGACAGTGTGTGCATCTGATTCTATACAAGCGCCTATAATATTCAATTCACGCCCTACGTTTTGTTCTATAAACTCATCAATTTGCTCCATAGTCATCTCTAACTTTTGAATCTCGTTGACCTTTATTTTACTCAAGTCTACCGAAATATTGGCAGTAACATAGGCTATTACGTGGACAAAGCCACTCGATAAATCCTGCATATTACACACTTCTATATCTTCGAAACCCATTTTCCTGAGCAATATTTTTGCCGCCTCTTCGCCGACTCCATTTGCAGGGGCTGGTAAAGAAAAGGAGATTTGAATCCGTCCGTCGTTAAGTGTATCTCCATAAGGTTTAATTATTTGTGTCTGTTTATCTGTCATCATTATCCCCTCTTATTCCAAGCCAAGCTCTACTTTCATCTTATCCATAAAAGGATTCACATACTCTGCAGCCTTTTTGAACACTCCGTCAAGACCTTTCCCTTCATTCTCACTTCTTTTTATGTCGGCAAACATACCTTTCTCCATAGCTTTCATTAGACCTATCTCACTGATCTGGCGAAGAAATTCAGTCGCCTCTTTCAGCACTTGATTCGCGCGCCTGTTGATAAAGCTATCCTCTTTGAGAACAAATTCTTGTTGGAAGTCTTTTACCGCTTTGAAGATATAGTTAGCATTTTCAATAGCTAAGTATCTATCGGCTAAATGAGGAGTGTGTATAGCCTC
>JAJBBL010000083.1 GCA_020532365.1 Candidatus Cloacimonadota bacterium
CTAAAGAAGGGACGGTCACTAAAACACGAGGCTGCCAAATCGCCTACCTAAACCAAACTTTTCAGATCGACTCCCCTATTAAACTCTGGGAATACGTCCTTAGTTCGCACAGAAGTTTCTTTAAGCTTTCGCACAAAATAAAGGCGCTGGAACTTGAGATTGCTGATAATCCAAGTGAGGGTAACTTTAAAAAGCTCGACTTAGCACACCGTGAGTTTGCTGCTATCGACGGCTATTCACTCGAAACAAAAGCAGAGATTATCCTCGAACAACTCGGATTTACTAAAGAAGATAGAGTTCGCAATGTCGACACCTTTAGTGGCGGTGAAAAGACACGTATTCAGCTCGCCTCAATACTTCTGCAACCTGCTGACATACTTCTCCTCGATGAGCCTACTAACCACCTCGATCTAAAGATGCGTAACTGGCTGATCAGCTTCCTGAAAGAACTCACCATACCCTATATTATCGTCTCGCACGATAGACACTTCTTAGACAAAACTATCAATACAACTATCTCGATTGAGAATAAAAACATTGTGTCATACTCCGGAAACTATACTTTCTTCGTCCAAGAACAGGCTATAAGAAAAGAGTTGCAGGCTAAAGAGTTCAAAGCTCAACAAAACTGGATTGATGAAACGGAAGACTTTATCCGTAGAAATATGGCAGGGCAAAAAACTAAGCAAGCACAAGCACGCCTCAAAGCCTTAAATAGATTAAACCGAGTCGATAGACCTGAACAGAATAAAGAATACCGACTCAACTTTACACCTACCAGTAGGTCGGGGAATATCGTCTTCTCTTTCGAAGACCTCGCTTTCGGATTCCCCAATAAAATATTGGTTAAAGACTTCAGTGGACACATCCACTATCAGGATAGACTCGCCCTGCTCGGCGATAATGGATCTGGTAAGTCAACATTCCTGCAAATGCTCATCGGATTACTTAAGCCAACTGCTGGAAAACTTAATAAAGGTGCAAGTATACAAATCGGATACTACGATCAGCTGCAGCTTAACTTAAATAACTCTTTAACGGTTAAAGAGACCATTAACTACGAGCACGTGACCTGGGAAAATCAACAAGTACTCTCCTTCTTAGCTAAATTCGGTTTTGTAGGTGACGAAATTGACAAAAGAGTGGGAACCCTTAGTGGTGGTGAAAAAGCAAGACTCTACCTTGCACTACTTATAGCTCGTAAGCCAAATGTACTGATTATGGACGAGCCGACCAACCATCTCGATACCTTCCTAATCTCAGCTTTAGAACAGGCGTTGGATGAATTTGAAGGGACTGTTATCTTTGTCTCGCACGATCGATACTTCATAGAAAATATTGCCGATAGATACTGGGTTATTAAAGAGAATCAGATCGTAGAGACTGATGACTGGGAAAAGACTCTGCTCGCAGAACCTCCTAAACAAGCCAGAGAGAAAAAAGAGCGTACCGATACACGAACTAAAGAGCGTAGAATCAATCCAATTACCCTGGAGCTGCTCCTTAAAGAAATAGATGAGAACCAACTAAAAGTGGATAACATTACAAAAGAAATTAGAGCTCTGGAGGAATTGTTTCTTCAGCCTCAAATAATGCGCGATGAAAACAAAATTAAAGAGCTCTATAGTCAAATCGAACTCCTTAAAACTGAAGTAAATGATCTTGAAAAAGTCATCGAAGAAAAAGAAGAAGAATACCTTAACTCTATATGAGATAAAAATATAGGAAGTAATATGAAAGTCGGATTCACAACCTCATTCCCTGTCGAAGTAGTATTTGCTGCCGGACATACCCCCATAGATCTTAACAATATCTTCATCCTAAACCAACCCCTTAAATACGTGCAGGCGGCTGAAGCTGCCGGATTCCCAAGAAATACCTGCGCCTGGATTAAAGGACTCTATGAAACAATCCTTCAAAATGAGATTGATACCGTCGTGGGGATAGTGCAAGGAGATTGCTCAAATACCCACTCTTTGATGTCGCTACTTAAAGATAAGAAAATAGAAGTCATCTCTTTCTCCTTCCCCTATGAAAAAACACCCGCGGCTCTGCAAAGAGAGATAAATAAATTGCAAGATTACTTCGGAGTTAACGATAAACAGGTGCTGGAAGTGAAAAAAGAGCTCGATCAAATACGTAAAAAACTGATCGAACTCGATAGACTTACCTACACAACCAGACAAGTTAACGGTGGCGAAAACCACCTCTGGCTGGTTAGCTCTTCCGATTTTAATAGCGATCCTGTTAAATTCTCAAAAGAACTCGACCTCTTTCTCGCTGAAGCTAAAGAGAGAAAACCTTACGACAATAAAATAAACCTCGCTTTTATCGGAGTACCACCCATTATTACTGATATTTATGACTACTTCCCAACTCAAGATGCCGATGTTACTTTCAATGAAGTGCAAAGACAGTTCTCGATGCCATATCTAAAAAATAGCCTCCTCGAACAATACCTCGCCTTCACCTACCCCTATTCCGTGTATGACCGAATAAACGACATTAAACCAGCACTTAAAGAGAGAAAATTAGACGGAATTATCAGTTATTCACAAGCGTTCTGTCACCGTCAAATTGACAATATACTCCTCAAAAAATATCTTAAAATACCCTTCCTGGCCGTTGAAGGGGATCAGCCGAGTAACCTTGACGAGAGAACTAAAGTACGCCTTGAAAGCTTCCTCGATGTGATTAGATTCTCCAGAAACTGAGGCTACCACTCTCAATCAGAGGAAAGGCTGAGTGCTTTTTCTCAATTATTATCTAACAACGGATAATAATGCTTGACTTTTCAAAGCCGTTTTGCTATCTTTGGTTCAATGTATGTTTCTTTCATTAAGAAAGAATATAAGTGAAGTTTGGACGCGCTATTTGGAACTCTGTGGAGGATAACTTTATGGGATTAAATGAGATTTTGGATATTGTTAGAGAGCTCGAAGCAAAGCTGCTTTTGGTTACTATCGAGAGAACACCTACTGACTACGCGATGACACAAGAACGATTGGGCAACGCTTATAATAACTTAGCAAGTATAAGCTTTGAACAAAACTATTGCGAAAAAGCTGCAGCTGCATATATGGGAGCTCTAAAAGTCTATGTACCTGATAAATTCCCGATTGACTACGCAATGGTGAACTGTAGCCTCGGTAATGTGTTTCGCAAATGTATGAAGATGGACAAGAAAACTATTACCCTTAACGAAGCTATCAAATGCTACCAGAATGCACTTACAGTCTACGATAAAGAGTCTTACCCCAGTGATTATGCGCTCACCCTCTACAATATCGGAATTACCTACTGTTCACTTGCTGAGTTCGAAAACAGAAAAGAAAACTGCTCTAAAGCTATCGAATCTTACGAAATGGCACTTGAAATCCAAACACTCGAAAAATACCCCCTGCAATACGGAACTACACAAAATGACCTTGGAACTGCTTATAGCACCCTTGCTCAATTAGAAAATAAAGAAGAATATCGCGTAATGGCCATTACAGCTTATCAAGAAGCTTTGAAAATCTTTAACGAAGATGATTACCCCGAAATCAACCTGCTAATTAAAAATAATCTCGAAAAAATAGATCCTCAGAGCTGAAATAACGA
>JAJBBL010000170.1 GCA_020532365.1 Candidatus Cloacimonadota bacterium
TGTTAGCCTTGACTTCTACGTCAGCTATACTATTAGTAATTGATACGTTACTTCCATGTTCGGAATAGCCTACCAGTCCGCCAACACCTGATAAGCCTTCTGCATATCCTGAAACATAGCATCGATTAACTGTTGTAGTCCCCTCAATATGACCTGCCAAGATTCCAACGTGATTGCCGCCCTTTATATTAGCGTTGACCACATTTAAGTTAGATATTGAAGCATCTTTTAAAACCCCAAATAATCCATTTTTCATAATGTTAGAATTGTGTTTGATACCTGAAATGGTGTGCCCTTTACCATTGTAACTACCTGTGAAGTTATCATCGACATTACCAATTCTTGTCCAATTTGCGATTGGACTTGCATCAATATCATCTACTTGGATAAAGTAACTTCCCCAAACCCCTGGGTTATCTGCAAGCCACTGCAAGTCCGCTAAGGTTTCAATTTCAAAAGGTTTAGCAGCAGTCCCTTCTCCAACAGGATCAGCAAAAAGCGCCAAACTAAACATTATCATTACCAGCAAAGCACTTAAAAACAGTTTTGTTTTCATACGTTCCTCCTTACGAAACATTACATAGATCATCTAATACCTTTCTCTCTAATCGAGAGCATTATATTCCTCACGCGAATAATTTACCGTTTCCTACTTGTTTGTCAAGAAATAAGTTAAAGATTAAGATTATTTCTTATCAGCTAATCAGCAATTTGTATCAAAAATTGAGACAATAAACACTGTGTATGACTGATTGTCAGCGGATGACAGGAATTTCTGTCAAGATGATAATTATTTGATATTCTTTAAGGTTACCGTCAAAAAAAGCTTCACCCATCCAATGAAGATATAAGGGGGAATACCGTAGCCGGCCCTACTCCGCCTACGGGATTCTTCCTTACTTACCAGTAGGATGCCCTACTCTATACTTCTGTTACATAATAACTTAAGGAACTCAAAGGAGCAAATCTTCAGAAAATCGGTAAAATGGACTCTTGTGCGTAAAAATTTGCTAAAAGATTTGGGTTCGAATGGTGACTTCTAAGTCTGTTATTCACGGCTAACATTTGAAACTAAATATTCCTTGACCTTTTGCTCGACGTATCGACAAATAATATCCAGAGGTTTAATGAATTATTATGGAATTTTCAAGCTATTGGATCAGCCCTTGGGGGGAAATAATTGAGATAGAAGATCATCCTGTGAAAAGGATAGTCAGAGAGCCCGCTCTATTCGGTTATGAATATGATGAGCTACAGATGATCTACACTAAATATAGTGACAGAAATGAAATGAAGGGGGAGGCCACAAAGGCAGTGATCAGCGATTTAGTCCAAAAAGGGTGGATATATTGCTACCTCCGTAATAACGGGAATGAGTGGTCTATTGAGCTTTATAAATTGGACAAACAAACGAGGCCTAATCTATTACTTTGGGTAACCGAGCTTTATAGAAAGAACGTAGTTGACGATAGTACCAACTTAAGAATTCATCGTCATTATAAGAAAACAAAGCATAGTAAAACTATAGGCCAAATATTAGAAGGTGATTATTTCAAGTAACAATTAGCAAAAGGGAGATCAGATTATGGATAAGAGTAACAAGAGAGTTGTGTTATTGCAGGGAGGTAACTCAGAAGAGCGTGATATTTCTCTAAAGTCTTCTGCAGCTATTAAAAGAGGGTTACTTGAAATGGGATACGAGGTGACAGAACTTGATCCACATAACTTCATTTCATACTGGAAGTTAGGCTCTAAACTACTCGAAATTGACCCGTATATTGTCTTCAACGGTTTGCACGGCGGTGACGGAGAAGACGGCACTGTGCAAGCGCTACTTAGTCTGCTAAATATTCCGTTTACCGGCACTGGAATGAAAGGGAGCGCACTCTGTATGGATAAAGCGCACAGCTACTCGGTCGCAACTGCCATAGGGATAAGAGTCCCCCCCTACTTATGCCTAAACAAGGAGCAAAGCTATGATATTTTTAAGATCGGCGCCTCTTATAATTTCCCCTTAGTAATTAAGCCTAACGAGTCTGGTTCTTCCGTTGGAATAAGCATCGTAACCTCTTACGATCAAATCACACCTGCAATAGCGGAGGCTTTTCAGTATAGCGACAGAGTGATTATTCAGAAGTTTATAGCTGGCTCGGAGTTAGCCGTATCTGTCTTAGGTGATGAGACTCTTCCGATAGTGGAGATCAAGGTTAAAGAGGGGTGGTACGACTTTACTAATAAATACACGGAAGGGAAATCTATTTACGAAGTGCCAGCTACTCTCTCCGAAGAAATGATATTGGAACTCCAAACCTCAAGTTTAGCGATATATAACACTTTTGATTGCAAAGCGTATGCGAGAGTTGATTTTAGGTATGATGGTACTGAATTTTATTTCCTTGAAGTGAACACATTACCCGGAATGACTGAGCTGAGTCTGACACCGATGGCTGCTGAAAAAGCAGGGATACCTTTCCCCAAACTATTAGAGAAAATAATTCAGCTTTCTCTGAGCTAATTGCTTGGTAGATAAATTAGAGGGTTAACAGGCTGCCAGTTTTCATCAAATAGTCCGAAATGTAGGTGTGCACCTGTTGATGCCCCTGTGTTCCCTACTAACCCGATGAGCTGCCCCTGTTCCACTTCTTCACCGACCTCTACAAACCTTTCGTGTAAATGCAGATAGGTGCTTGTAAAACCGTCTAAGTGTAGAATAAATATAGACTCCCCGCCGAGCGGAAAGTTTTCTGAAACAGTCACTCTTCCCGAAGCAGCGGCATACACTTCTATCCCTACTCTACCGGGGAGATCTAAGCCATTATGGAAGTCTAAACAGCTCAACCTATCAATCCAAACTTTCTGGAACGGATTAGGTCGCCAACCGAAGTTTGAGCTAATATATCTCAAATCGTTAGGCCACCTGAGTCCAGTTTCAGAAGTTCTGCTCATTTTGTTATATAAAGAGAGTCTGGCAACACTTTTGCCAGGATAATAAACAGAATAAATGGCGGCTAAATAGTTTGAAGAAGCTATGCTATACCGTTGATTTTCGGCCGCTTTACGAAAATACTTCAAAGCACCATCCATATCGCCCGTGACAAACAGATATACCCCTTGTAAATTCTGCACTAATGGGTCAGTAAGGGCTTTCTCGTCGAGCTTTTGAAACATTTGAACATAACTATTGTAATTTTCGAGCAAGAGGTAAGCGTATCCTCTCATTTGGATGATCTCTAAATCGTTTTGGTCTTCAAGTTTGTCGAGCAAAGAGAGCGTCTTTTCATAATCCTGTTGATCAAAGTAAAATAGTGCCGCATTGAACAGAACAGTCTTTTCGTCTGGAAATATTTCCAACGCTTTTTGGTAATAAGATTCTGCGTTGTCAAACTGTCCAAGATGTTCATAAACAAGTGCTAAGTTATTGTAGTAATAAGTCTTGTATGTATCGTCATCTATTGTTTCTGGTAGCGATTCCAAGTTTAATGGTTCTATTTGTAGCTCATTGGCCGACTTCATATCGATCGTTTTTTGGCTGGAGAAGCAGCTTTCTATCGATTCATTTTCTTCGTAAAA
>JAJBBL010000144.1 GCA_020532365.1 Candidatus Cloacimonadota bacterium
AACAAAGAAAAAGAAGAGTGAAGTGAAAAAGGGCGATTTGTCCAGTAGGGGAACGAGTCATTTTAACATTTATCGTCAGGAGAGAGCCTGTCTGAGGTGCAAATCAAGGGGAAAGGGCATCGATGATCGATTCGGCTAAGAAGAGGGCGTTTTCTGGGTCAGTGTTATCTTTTAACGAGATTGTGGCTCGGAGATAGTTACTCGTTGCGTCGAACTGAATTGGATATTCACTTACAGTTACTAATTTCTCTAACATATCCTTCGAGGGGGTGTTATCTAACGGGAAACTGAAGCTAACCTTTGTCTTGTTAATCTGAAAGTTTTGGATGGATAAGGTGTCTACCATCAGCTTTAAGCGGTAGAAGCGGATACCACGGCTTGCTGGGTCTGGCAGTTTACCAAAGCGGTCTAAAAGTTCATTTTCTAACTCATCAAACTGCTCTATCTCCGTAAAATCGAGCATTCTCTGGTAAATAGAAAGCTTTGTCCTTTCATCTCTAATATAACTGTCGGGGAAGAAGAAATCGGCTTCGACACGTAAAACTGACTGCTTGTCCTGCTCATCATCCTTCCACTTTATCTCGCCCGGTGTATCCAAGAGCGAGGTTATCGCCTCAGAGAGTAGTCTGTTGTAATAATTGAACCCGATGGTCTGAATTACACCGCTCTGTTTAGTGCCTAAAAGAGAGCCTGCGCCACGTAATTCCAAATCACGCATTGCGATCTGATAACCTGCGCCAAGTGAGTTATACTCAGTTAATGCTTCGAGTCGCTTACGTGCCTGAGGGTTAAGGTGTTTCGGGATGATAAAATAGGCGTAGGCACGTCGGTTACTCCGTCCTACCCTTCCTCTAATCTGATAGAGCTGGGCGAGGCCAAACATATCGGCACGGTTGATGATAATCGTATTGGCGTTGGGAATATCTATTCCAGACTCGATGATAGTGGTCGCGACGAGTAAGTCGTAATCTTTAGCGTAAAAATCTATCATAATCTTTTCGAGCTGTCGCTCCGGTAGTTGACCGTGGCCAACTGCTACCCTAATCTTGGGGAGTAGCTCTCTTAGTTCAGCGGCTATAGAGTCGATCGTTTCGACCCGGTTATGGACAAAGATGACCTGCCCTCCTCGATCTAATTCACGCTGGATAGCCTCTTTGATAATCTGTCGGTCGTAGCCGATGATGAGGGTTCGGATGGGTAGTCTCGCTTTGGGCGAAGTTTGCATCAACGACATCTCTTTGAATTTGGAGAGAGCCATACTGAGTGTGCGTGGTATCGGCGTTGCCGACATATAGAGGGTATCGACGTTAGACTTTATTTTTCTGATAGTCTCTTTATGTCTGACCCCGAAGCGGTGTTCTTCGTCGATGATGAGTAGCCCGATTTTTTTAAAACGGATGTCTTTGGAGAGCAATCGGTGGGTACCGATGGCAATATCGATTTCACCTGTGGATAGCCTTAAAACATCATTTCTAATTTGGGCAGGTTGTCTGAATCGACTAAATAGGGCTATTTGTACCGGGTATTGGGCGAGTCGCTCTTTGAAAACGGTATAGTGTTGTTCTGCCAAGAGGGTGGTGGGGACAAGTACGCATACTTGCCAGCCGGAGACTACTGCTTTGAAAGCTGCACGGATAGCTACTTCTGTTTTACCGAATCCGACGTCACCACAGAGGAGTCTCTCCATCGGTGTTGTTTTTTCCATATCACGCTTTATCTCTTCGGTGGCTCTCTTTTGGTCGGGCGTATCTTCATAAATGAAGGATTCTTCGAGTTCGGTCTGCCAGATATTGTCGTTTTCAAACTGGATTCCGTTGCGGGCGGAGCGTTCGGCATAGAGTTTAACCAGATCATCGGCGATAAGCTCGATCTGCTTTTTGGCTCTTTTCTTGGTATTTTCCCACTTTTTACTTCCGATTTTGTTTAATTCGGGAGTGATCCCTTCGTCGGCAATGAATCGAGTCACCAACCTCAATTGGAAGGTGGGGACGTAGACCCGTCCTTCATCAGCGTAGCGGATGCTTAAACATTCGATGTTGCCGCCGTTGATCGGCATAAGCTTGAGCCCTTCATAGATGCCGATACCGTGGTCGACGTGGACTATATAGTCGCCAGGAGTCAGGGCGTTATAATCGATAATGCTTTCACCGGTAGCGTAATATTCTTGGTATTTACGTTGTTTGTAGCGGTTGAATATTTCGTGGTCAGTAAAGAGTGAGAGCTGGGCGTCTTCTAAGTTAAATCCACGCTGTAATACACCGATTTTGAAGTTAATCTTATCTTCGAAATCGACGAGTAACGCTCTCATTCGTTGGCTCTGGCTCTGGTTATCTGATTGGACGATGATTTGCCAGTTTTCTTGCAGCTTTTGATTAAATGTTTCTCGAAGAAGAGATAAGTCTCCATTGATCGGTAGCTGAGAAGAGAAGGGTGAGATTATCGAATCTTTAATATGCTTGTGTTGGAACTGGGAGACGCTAAGGAAGAGATGTCTTTCTCTTCTCAATAGAGCAGAGAGTCTGTCGAAATCAAGAAATAGGTTGTCGATACTGGGGAGCGGTTTTGCTGATTCTTTTTTTCTTTCGCTGTTATACTTGAGGTAGAGCTCGGTGGCATCTTCAAAGATTTCTTCAGCAGACTCTTCAAGATAATGATACTCATCAAAGATAATAGTTTTGTTGTTTGACGGAAGGTAGTCGATGAGGGTGGAGTTCTGTTCGTAGAGGAGGGCGACATCTTGCTCTATTCCGTCGTAGAGTCCACTGCTATGGATCTTGCTCCAGAGTCGGTTGTCTGAAGTGGTAATATCGTCTAAGAGCACCTCTCTTACGGGTATGACCTGGATCGGCTCGATAACTTCTTGAGTGGAGCGCTGAGTAAGGGGGTCAAAGTAGCGGATAGAGGTGATTGTGTCGCCAAAGAAGTCGAGCCTAACTGGTTGTTTAGCAGTAGGTGAAAAGATGTCGAGTATTCCGCCACGTCGGGCGAAGTCGCCTACTCTTACTATTTCTGATTCGTTATTATAGCCGATACTGACCAGCTTGGAGCAGAGTTGATCGAGGTCGTGTTCATCATCAACCTTAATAGTCAAAATGTTGTTGGAGAGGATTTGCGGGGGGATAATGATCCGCATCAGGTTTTTTATAGAGACAACTACGATTGAATTGTCTGGTTTGATGAGGCGGGTTAGTCCTTCGAGTCGCTTAGCTCGGATGGAGCTATGAGGCGAGCGCTCTTCGTAAGGTAAAGTTTCGAAGTCGGGGATAAAGATGGCCGACTCTTTTCCCAAGAGGAGCGAGAACTCTTCAACAAATTCTTCAGCAACATTATCGTCTTGAGTTACAACGAGTAATTTATGTCCGCTCTTTTGAGTTTTAATATGTTCAAAGATGGTGGAGGCGATTAACGTTTTGGTGGTAAGGTTGAGCTGGTAGTAGAGCAACCCTTGTCGTTCAGAAGCGTAATCATCGACTACTTTTCTTAAAAAGTTTGATTTGTTGAGGTGTTTTTCTAACTGTTGATAAAGCATAGGTTTATTTAGAAGATGATTTCAGCCCAAATGCTGAGC
>JAJBBL010000008.1 GCA_020532365.1 Candidatus Cloacimonadota bacterium
CACGTGGTAATCTTAGAAGACTACGCAACGTTCGATTCAATAGCCTCTGAGGAGTCGGTCACCAACGAAAAAGCTTACACTATTAAGATTTCTGATAGTATTCCAGATAGGTATGAAATACCGTTTGAGTTAGAGGTAACTGCTTCCGGCGGATTGAAGTGGACTCATAAGTTCAGGATAGCTGTCAAGGCTCCAAAGGTTATTTCTAATATTCCGATAGTATACGATCCTGCACCGGGTGGGAATAACAACGGCCTTATTGATGCGGGTGAAACTCTGGATCTGTACATACCGTTCGTAAATATCGGTGGCGCCGACACTAAGAGTGTAAAGGTGATTATTGAGTCTACTACACCGATAGCAGAGATTAACTCTTGTAGCGACCTATATTTCGACAAAATATCTGCCAATGAAATGTCATATTCGACCCTAAATATTACTACTGTCGAGCAAATCGACCCCGGAACTACGCTCTCTTTTGACTATACAGTCAAAACAGGTAAATACGAGTTCAAAGGCACGGCTTATATAGGCATCGGAGGCTATGTAAACGCCGAAATAGGGTTAGGTGTTAACACGAACAACGCCTCGACCCCCAATCCGATCAATATATATAGTCGAAGTCTCAGGACGCAAACTGTATATACTGTAGAGGAGCTGACAGAGGCTGGCGTCTTAGGTGGAGAGGCTATTGTGAGCTTAGGATATTTTGTCTTCTCAGCTCCAAGATATCCTTTAAGCAACTTTATCGTTAGGCTGACTCATACAAGCGCTAAAGACGCCTCGTATCACTATTCAGGTCCCCTTGCAACAGTATATACCAACAGCTCTTACGAGCCGAAAGAGGGTGATTGGGATATGCTTATGCTGACAGAACCATTCGTCTGGAACGGAGAAGATAACCTACTCGTCGACACCGCATTCTCTCCAGTTATCGCTTGGAACTCCAGCGGTAGACAGCGAGTTTATAGGGTGGAAGACGGCTTCCGTTACGGTGCTTCGGAGTCGTATGATATGACTAACGAGCGTACCGACACAGTCTCCTTTTACAAGCCACAAATCAAATTCGTTTTTGATACAACTACCGGAACGGAAGGGGCGCATAAACCACGTCAGCTCGAAGCGCTAAATGTAGAGCATGGCATAGAGCTTACTTGGGAATCCCCGGGATTAGAGAGAGCAGGCAGCATATTTTCTTCCCCTGGAGCTATCTTAAGCACGAAAAAGAATAGGGGAAGTGCTATTTCTGGGGTAAGAACCGAAAGGTCGTTTATAGGCTACAACATTTATCGAAATGGACTACTTATCAACATAGAGCCCATTACAGAAAACAATTATCTCGATGAAGAGATTACGTTTAATGAGCAGTATTTTTACTATGTTACAGCCCTTTACGAGGAAGGAGAGTCAGTCCCCTCCAATGTAATACAGATACGTGCCAAAGCAAAGACTGAGCCCCCTATGTTTGCCCCAGAAGCAGGGGTCTATTATGAGAAAATTAGTCTATCTTTAGAGCCTGTGGAAGCTGGCACAGAAATTTATTACACTTTAGACGGCTCTGAACCGAGTAGAGAGAGCTCTAGATTTGTTGAACCTATCGAAATAAACTGGCACACACTCGTCAAAGCTATTGCTTATCAGAAGGACGCGCCTCCCAGCAACGTCGTCGCTGCGCAATACTATATCTTATATGCGCCACAGAATGTAATCGCTGAGGTTGATGGGTATGATGTGGAAATTAGCTGGGAAGAGCCTTGGAAACCAGAAGATAATGGTGTTAGTAGGGAGCTTAAAAATACCTCTATGCAGAACAAAGTTATAAAGAATAGGCTCAGCAGTAGTAGCCGTGCGCTTGAAGGTTATAATGTCTACCGTTCTGGCGAGGAGGATACGTTTATCCTGCTTAATGATGAGCCTTTATCCGAAACACATTTCATCGATATTGATTTAGAGATAGGGGTCTATTCTTATTATATAACAGCGATTTACAGTGAAGGTGAATCCAAAGAGTCACAGAAAATAGAGGTAGAAATATTAGAGGCCTCGGCAGCAGAAGATGAGGTTGTTGAAATCCTTAAAACGGAGCTTTACAATGCATATCCGAACCCGTTTAACCCTTCTACTACCATTCGATTTGGCCTAAAAGATAACTCTGCCGTATTGTTAGAAGTTTACAACATTTCTGGCGGTAAAGTGAAGACGCTACTCAATCAACAAATGTTAGCCGGTAAACACAGAGTTGTTTGGAACGGCGCTAACGAGCAAGGCAAACGAGTTGGTAGTGGGATTTACTTCTATCGCTTAAGCACACCAGAATACAATCAAATTAAAAAGGTTTTAATGCTGAAATAATGAGGCAGCAAAAGAGCTATCCTCTAATTATTATTGGTGGCGGCCCTGCAGGTCTCGGGGCTGCTATTGCTTTTGGTAAAGACGCTTTACTGTTAGAGCAAAACCCATATGCTGGTAAAAAACTGATAATCAGTGGATTAGGCCAATGCAATTGCACTAATGTATTACCAGTCAAAAAGTTCTTAGAAACAGCAGGAAAACAAAAAAGCTTCCTCGCCACCGCTATATACAACTTTGACAACACACAGCTAATCTCCCTCTTGCAGAATAATGGCTGTCCTGTCTACGCCAGAGAGGATGGGAAAGTATTCCCTGTTTCAATGCAAAGTGTCGATGTGAGAGACACCTTAGTTAAAATCGCTCTCGCTTCAGGAGCGGATATCGCCTACAACCAATCAGTTACAAGTATAGAAAAACAAAACGATACTTTTAAGGTTAAAACTGATAAACAGGTCTTTGTTGCACATAAACTACTGATTGCAACTGGTGGAAAAAGCTATCCCACAACCGGCTCTAACGGCTATGGATACGAATTAGCAAAACGATTAGGACACACAATTATTCTCCTTAAACCAGCCCTCTCCGCAGTGAAAATAAGAGGCTTTTCGGTGTTTGCTAAATGCGCAGGCGTTACGCTAAACAAAGCAAAAATCAGCTATGTCGTTAATGGAAAGAAAAAGGTGTTTGAAGGGGAGTTACTATTTACTCACCAAGGCCTCTCAGGCCCTGTGATAATAAACAATTCTCACACCTTTGAACAGGGGGGTGTAATCAGACTACACCTCGCCCAACAAGACGAGATTAGAGCTACACTCCTTTCAAAAAACAACCAACAAAGAATGACCTATAACACACTCAAAACGCTCGGTATACCTGAATCCTTAGCCAAAACTTTACTAAATAGAGTAAATATCAACATTGAGTCTAAACCTTCAGAACTAAACAAAGTAAAAAGAAATGAGTTAATCACAACCGTCTCAGCAGTTCCCTTTACTATAGAATCGCTCGATAGCTTCAACAAAGCAATGCTAACTGCAGGGGGAGTCTCACTAAAAGAGGTGGCTTCAAAAACTATGGAATCGAAAATAATCTCCGGTCTTTATTTTAGTGGTGAGATTTTAGACTACGTTTTACCGACAGGTGGTTTTAATATTCAAGCAGCATTTTCGACAGGCTATTTAGCAGGTCAATCTGCCAAGAAATCTGTATAA
>JAJBBL010000113.1 GCA_020532365.1 Candidatus Cloacimonadota bacterium
AGACTGTTAGAATTCTGCTCAACGAAGATAAAGAAGAATTTGAATTCTAAAATTACTCTGCTGGTTAAGCTCTGTTTAGCCTTAACGTTCTGCCTCGTAATATCGAAAAATCTCTATTGTGAGGCTGCTACATATAAGAAGGTTTACTCCTTCTCCATCAGATATCTCGGTGTTTCAGTTGCTGAAGTTACACTTACCGATATGTATGACAAAGATAACGACATAGGGGAAATTACCGTCGATGCCGCATCAACAAAAGTAGGCGCTATTTTTTTTAAAATTGATAACCTATACCGCTCAAGCTATAAAGATTGCTATCAGCCGATACGCTATACCAAGAAGATTAAACAGAAAGGGTTTCAAATGGAGCGAGAAATTGAGTTTGATGCGCCTAATGAGTTAGCTTACATAACAAACAATCAAGAGGATAGAACCGAAATTAGCTCCGGAAAGACTACTCGTGATTTCTTCTCATCGCTGCTTTATCTGACAAAACATTCGGAAGACTCTAAGTCCGGCACCATAACAACCTATGGTAACTATAATTTCTGGGAGACAAAGTATGAGAAAATTGGTGAGGATCGAGTAGAAGGCAACTTGTGTGATAAGTATAAGATAACTTTTAATAAGACGACTGACTATGCGACTAAGCGGAGTGATGTGTTGACAAATAATATAGTTAAAGAAGATAGCTCTTTATACCTCTGGTTCACGAAGAGTGAAGAGAGATTACCCATTAAGGCAGAGTATGAAATGACACCTTTTGCCCTTACTTGGCGGTTGAATGATTATACAGTGATTGATGAAGAGGAGAGATGAAGGATAAACGTAAAGTTAAAATGTTTCGTGCAATCTTTATCATCTGGTGTGCCCTTATACTAATAGGGACTATTATTCCAGGCAAAAGAGTACCCCTAAAGAATGATGGCTTTTCCGACAAGATTGCTCACTTCTTTCAGTATTTAGTCTTCTCTACGTTATTGAGCTTAGTCTATCGGTTTGCTAACCGCTCAACAAACGAAACGCTGAAAACCCTGATAATACTCTCTTTAACCCTACCTATCCTTAACGAAGTAATACAGCTATGGATACCTAATCGTAGCTTTTCTGTACTCGACATGGTAGCCAATTTTATTGGCTTTTTAGTAGTAATAATCTATCTGTTTATCAAGGATAAAATCAGAAAGAAATCTTTGGGGTAAAGATTCCCACCGAGCGACAAAAGAGTAGTAAAATAAAGTTAAATCAAAGGAGATTCAAATGAAAGTAATTAACAGTAAAGCTGCACCAGCAGCAGTAGGTCCTTACTCACAAGCAGTATTGAAGAATGGTTTATTATTCATCTCAGGTCAGTTAGGCATAGATCCTAAGACAGGTAAGCTTTGTGAAGGGTTTGAAGCACAGTCAAGACAGGTATTCTCTCACTTAAAGAGTATCCTGGCTGAAGCAAATATGGACTTTGGAAACGTACTCAAAGCCACTATTTACGTGACAGATATGGCTAACTTCAAACTTCTAAACGAAATCTATGCAGAACAATTCTCAGAGCCATTCCCAGCCAGAGAAACAGTACAGGTGTCCTGTCTCCCAGTCAATGGCTTGGTAGAAATATCTCTGATAGCCGCAGAGTAAGGGGAAATAGCTTTATCTTTTCCGTTTAAGAGTGATAACTAATTCGTATTGATTAGGTGGTTTATCCCAAATCTCCTTATCTAAAAAGTCTTGAGGGCTATCGATTATGTCTTGCTCAATAACTTCAACAACTTTGCCTTCATTGTCTAAGATCCAAAAGGCTTTTTGTTTTTTGGTATCAGCGCTTGTAGTTTGCTTTTTAACGGCCATAAGTTCTCCTTTTATTTCATATTCTGGGTATTGTAGTATATATTCCTCTAACACGGAGATATGTAGAGAATCTATATAGAGCTGACACTTATGTTTGCAGTTTAGAGCGCAGACATAAATGCTCTCAAATCTCTTAGTTAGAGGGCAGATTAAGTTGGTAACTTTATTGTTATCGTTCATCAATGTTTACAAGTAGGGGGTGCAAGACCATCTCCTACTTGTTTTTATCCTATCAGATTAAGTTATGCTTCTCAAGCAAAGTTTTTAAGTTTTCTAAGTTTTTGGGCTCAAGGTAGTATAGTGGTAGCCTAAGCTCCCTTTCGATAAGCCCCATCATATGCAAAGCTTCTTTTACAGGTATCGGGTTAGTTTCAACGAACATCATTTTATTTATTTCGTGGAGCTCTAAGTGTATTTTAAGAGCCTCTTCATATTTTCCATTTAAGGAGAGATTAATCATATCGTGCATCTGTTTTGGCACGACATTTGCAGTTACAGAGATAGTGCCAACCGCTCCACAGCTCATTGATGGCAAGTTAAGGGCATCTTCACCGGAAAGAACAGAGAAGTTCTTAGGCGCGTATTTAACAACTTCGGTCAGCTGAGTGAGGTTGCCAGCAGCCTCTTTTAAACCGATAACTCTTTCGCAGTCATTAGCGATTTTGACGACAGTTTCAGCCGTGATGTTGACGCCAGTTCTTCCCGGAACGTTGTAGATAACGATCGGGATGTCTGTTTCATCGTGCACTCTTTTATAGTAGTGATAGAGTCCATTTTGAGTGGGCTTATTATAGTATGGTGTAATAACCAGTGCATAATCGGCACCGAGACGTTTAGCTTTAACAGTTTCGGCAATAGTTTTGGGGAGGTTTTTCGTGCCGGTACCAATCATAATAGGGACTACTCCATTTACTTTTTGGATTACGTAGCGGAAGTAGTATTCTTTTTCGTCACTTGCTAAAGTAGGTGATTCCCCTGTAGTTCCGTTGATTAGAATCCCGTCAGTTTTGTTTTCGAGATGGAAGTCGATCAGTTTATCGACAGCATTGTAGTCTATATCGTTATTTTTGAACGGGGTTACTAAGGCAACGATTGAGCCTTTAATCATAGTTCCTCCTATTTTACTTTAATTTTGGCTTAGCGTAGCCATTGAAGCCAATTTGTCGCCAAGCTTCGTATAAGACTATGGCGACGCTATTAGACAGATTAATTGATCTAATTTTATCACTCATCGGTATCTGGATAACATTCTCACTATAAATTTGAAGCAAGTTTGTTGGCAAGCCCTTTGTTTCGGCACCGAAGATAAAGAAGTCTTCATCTTGATATTGTAGCTCTGAATAGAGCTTTTCCCCTTTAGTGGAGAAGAAGAACAAACGCTTGTCAGGATGTTTGGACAGAAAGTCATCAAAGTCGTCGTAGAACTCTAATTGAAGATGTTCCCAGTAGTCAAGTCCAGCTCTTTTAAGATATTTATCGGTCAGCAGGAAGCGCATCGGTTTAATTATGTGTAGGGTAGTAGAGCTCCCTACACAAAGTCTTCCGATGTTTCCAGTATTAGCCGGTATTTCTGGCTGAAAAAGGACTATATTCAAACTCATTTAGACATTATCTCGACCCATCTATCAATAAGCACTTCTATCCGATTTCGATCCTCTAAAGATTTTATGTTAGAGTTAAGTATTTTC
>JAJBBL010000141.1 GCA_020532365.1 Candidatus Cloacimonadota bacterium
ACTTTGCTCCAAATAATGTTCCTATGATTAGAATTATACTGAAATAAGGAGGAAAATGATGTCAGATAAGAAAAAAACTGAAGGACAGCTCAGTATTCATACTGAAAATATATTTCCAATAATTAAGAAGTGGCTCTACTCGGAACACGACATATTCTCTCGTGAGCTCATTTCAAACGCTATCGACGCTATGCAGAAGCGTAAAGTAGTCGATGCATCCGTTAATGAAGACGACCTTAAAATAGAAATCAAAATCAACAAGAAGAAGCGTACGCTTGAATTTATCGACTATGGAATAGGGATGACTGCAGAGGAGATAGAAAAATACATCAATCAGATAGCTTTTTCTGGAGCTGAAGAGTTCGTCGAGAAGTATAAAGACAAGCAATCGAGTATTATAGGCCATTTTGGTTTAGGCTTTTACTCAGCCTTTATGGTTGCCGAAAGGGTTACTATCGACAGCTTGTCTTGGCAAGAGGGCGCAGAACCAGCTTTTTGGGAGTGTGACGGCTCCACCAGCTACACCATCGATATCGGTAAAAGAAAAAAAGTCGGGACTACTATTACTTTACATCTAAACAAAGACTCTGATGAATACCTTGATTTCACCAAGATGCGTGAGCTTATAGAGAAATACTCGAACTTTACCCCATTTCCGATCGTAATGGATAAAAAGGTAATAAATCAGAAAAGAGCTCTTTGGAACAGTAAGCCGACAGAGCTAAAAGATGAAGAATACAAACAGTTTTACAAAGATATCTTCCACGACTTTAACGACCCACTATTCTGGATCCACCTCAACGTAGACTACCCCTTCAACCTCAAAGGTATTCTTTACTTCCCGAAAGTACGTAATCAATTAGATCTTCAACGAGGTGTAGTAAAGCTCTACTGCAATAACGTTTATGTAGCGGACAACTTACAGGAGTTCATTCCAGAGTTCTTACTTTTACTACGTGGCGGGATTGATATTCCCGACATACCGCTAAACGTTTCCAGAAGCTTCTTACAGCAAGATCAAAACGTTAAGAAAATCTCTAAATATATCATCAAGAAGGTGGCCGATTACCTTAACGATCTCTTCAAAGAGGACCGCAAAAAATATGAGCAATACTGGGAAGACATACATCAATTTCTTAAGTTTGGCGCCATCTCAGAAGAGAGTTTTTATGAAGCGGTCAAAGACATTATCCTCTTCAAAAATAGCGATAATGAATTCGTCACTTTAGGCGAGTATCGTGAGCGAAATAAAGATGACAAAGACGTCCTGAAGGTACTTTACGCCAGTGGTGAAGACTCTCAATCGAGCTATCTGAAAATGATGAAAGAGCTCGGCAAAGAGGTCATTTACGCCGATACGCTAATTGACAACCATCTCTTCCAAAAAATAGAGATGGTCGATGACAAGACTACCTTCTCCAGGGTCGACTCAGAACTTAGCGATGAACTTGTGAACAAAGAGCATACAGAGATACTCGATGCCGATAACAAATCGGAGCTCGATATTTTGAAAGAAATCTTTGAAAAGGGGTTAGATAACACAAACGTCAAAGTGGATGTTAAAAGACTCAAAGACAAAGAAATCCCCGGGCTTGTCATCTTCAACGAGTTTATGAGAAGGATGCAAGAGATGAACAGTATATACGCTAATCAGCAAGACGATCTTCTGGCGCATCACGACTTCGTTGTTAACGCGGATAACAAGATTGTCAAAAAACTTATCAAACTTAACGCTACCGGTAAAGACAAAGAGGTTAGCCTGCTTACCAAACATCTTCACAGCCTATCGTTATTAGAGCAAAAGAATTTGAGTGGTAAGCAGCTACAAGAGTTTCTCGACAATGCACGTAAAGTGTTAGAACTAATCTAATCTTAAATAAATTAAAGGGTGCTTAATTAGGCGCCCTTTTTTACTGTTTTGAAGATTAACTACCCAAAAACTTCTTTGTTGGCACAGAAATTGCATTAACATTATTAGAGTAAGAATTAAAATCTATGAGATAGATTAACGATTTAACAAGGAGCTAATATGACCTACTCAATTAAGAGGATAAATAGTAGTTTGAGACTGCTACTACTCTTTACTCTTATATCAATAGCAGTCACTATACCGCTTTCAGCTGCCTATTTCGAGTTTCTCGATGCTGAAATAACCAACCCCGACGGCACCGTCATAAACTGTTTTGCCTCAGGGGATGAGTTCTTCAACTGGTACCACGATAAAGATGGTTACAGCATAATAATGGGCGACGATGCCTACTACTATTACGGTGTTGAAAAGGGTGACGGTGTAGTAGCATCTGAACACCGAGTAGGCTTAGTTAACCCTGAGACGGTCGGTCTGAAAAAATGGGCAAAAATCTCTGAAAAAGAGTATAAGAGACGTAGAGATTTCTTTTTAGAGCAGATAGAACGTAGCGAAGTCAGAGCCCCTCATTCCGGTACTATGCTCAACCTCGTCGTTTTTATCCGCTTTGCCGACGACCCTGAATTCTCATCAGCACGCTCTGGGTATGATAGTAGACTGAACGCCTTAGGGAGCACTTCTTTAAGGGACTACTATCAGAATGTATCTTATGAAAAGTTAGACATAGTAAGCCATTTCTTCCCCGTCCACGATAATATGGATAGCAATATTTCTTATCAAGACACCAAGCCTCGGAGCTATTTTAGAATTTATTCATCGAGTAACCCAAACGGTTATAATGGTGAAGCTGAACGTAAAGAGAGGGAACATAGCCTCCTAAAAAGAGCTGTTGAATATATAGAAGACCAAATACCTGATGATTTTGTGATCGACTTAGATGGAGATGGATATGTCGACACAATGAGCTTCATTATATATGGTGGAAGTGAAGGATGGGCAGATCTCTTATGGGCTCACCGTTGGGTGCTCAACTCATTCCCTGTTATACTAAAAGGGAAGAGAGTATGGGATTACACGTTCCAACCAACCTCTCAGACAGATGTTAAAACCTTATGTCACGAAATGTTTCACTCCTTAGGTGCACCAGACTTATATAGATACAATCAGAATGGAAGCCCTGTTGGCGAATGGGATATAATGGAGAGAGGGTTTGGGCATATGGGTGCTTGGATGAAGTATCGTTATGCTAACAAAACTTGGGTTGAAGAGATCCCTGAGATCACTACTTCCGGCACATATTCCTTAGCACCGTTACATCAGCCTGAAAATAACGCTTATATGATTCGCTCTGCCTTCTCTGATAGCGAGATATTTGTTTTAGAATATAGAAACAAAAGCGCTCGATACGAATCGAGTCTGCCCGGAACTGGACTCCTCATCTACAGAATAAACGAACGTCTTTACGGAAACTCAGACGGACCTCCAGACGAAGTCTACCTGTATCGACCTAACGGTGGTAATTCAGGGAACGGAAGCATCAATGCAGCCCACTACGGTGCCCACGTTAATAGAACGGCTATCAACGATACCAATACAAATCCGAAAAGTTTTCTCTCTGACGACTCGAA
>JAJBBL010000031.1 GCA_020532365.1 Candidatus Cloacimonadota bacterium
ACGACCAGTTTGATAACAGGCATTTACGTCCTTGGATTAAAAGGACTATCTTTGTTGGAACATTAGTTATTGTTATAGCGATTCTCATTTTCAGGTTCAGACTTTACGAATACTTTATCTAAAAGAAATAGATGTTAGATTATAGATATATTGTCGACTAAATAAGTCGTTACGACACCATTTTCCTTGCCTTATTAAGGTGAATTTATAAACTTACCTACCATAGAGTATATAGAGATAAAAACAATGATGGAGTAATAATGAAAATACTTTTAACGAATGATGATGGGATTGAAGCTCCTGGATTAAATATCTTAGCCGATGCCTTAATTAAAGAGGGGTATGAACTTATAATTGTAGCGCCTGAAATAGAAAAAAGCGCTTCCTCTCAGTCCATAACAACTCACAACCCCCTCAGAGTTGTAGAGAGAAGTAAGAATCGATATGCTGTTAGTGGCAGCCCTTCAGACAGTGTTATCATTGCTTGCGAAGTGATTCTTAAGGAGAAGGTAGACTTGGTCGTTTCAGGTATTAATGGGGGTCCTAATATAGGTGAAGATGTGCTTTACTCTGGAACGGTTGCAGCTGCAATAGAGGGGATGCATTTCGGTTATCCGGCAATCGCCGTGTCTCTTAACTCGAGAGAGGATGAGTACTTTCAAAGTGCCGCTCAAGTGGTGATAGACCTGCTTGCAAAAGGTGCTTACAATATTACAAAAGAAAAGGCCATACTGAATGTCAACGTGCCAGCCCTCCCTTTTGAAGATATTAAAGGTTATCGGTTGACTAAAACAGGCCGTAGAAGCTATGTAGACTTAGTAATAGAAAGCACTGACCCGAGAGGTCGCACAATATATTGGTTAGGAGGGGATAAACCTAAATGGGTGCCTGAAGAGGGTACCGATATAGAGGCTTTAAAAGATGGTTTTGTTGCGATATCACCGTTGACACCGAACTACAATAACTTCTCTCTGTTTCCACAGTTCCAACAGTGGATCGATGATAATAAATCATAAGCCAAGAACAGGTTTGAATAGATTATGAGATATGATGACCAAAGAAGCTGGATGGTTAATAAACACCTAATCCCACGTAAAATTGATAACAAGAAGTTGTTAGAAGCCTTTTATAAAGTTCCTCGACACCTATATGTACCAGATAGATTTAGACGCTTCGCCTATGAAGACTATCCGCTCGATATAGGACACGGACAAACAATCTCCCAACCTTACATGGTTGCCTATATGCTTGACCTGCTGAATATTGAAAATAGCGACAAGGTATTAGAAATAGGAACTGGTTCTGGGTATCAAACTGCCATTTTAGCTGAGTTAGCGGCTGAAATATATACAGTTGAAAGAATACCGGAGTTGATGATTACTGCGCGTAATATCCTTGATGAACAGGGATATAAGAATATATATTATAGGGTAGGAGATGGAACAAAAGGGTGGGAGAAAGCTTACCCGCCGACCCAAGAGTTCGATAAAATAGTAGTCTCAGCAGCCTCTCCGTCAGTCCCTCAGTCTTTAATAAATCAGCTCGCTGAAAGGGGGCTTTTGGTAATACCGGCCGGTGCAAGAAGGTCACAAGATTTGATTCTGATTGAAAAGAGAAATGGTGAGACAATAGAGACGAGGCATGGTGGCTGTACATTCGTACCACTTATTGGCAGTGAGGGGTGGGATGCCGAATAGCTATACACTTAAAATATTTCTGATTCTCCTTCTGTTTGGCTACTCTATAGCACTCTTTTCTTTAGAGCAGAACGTTGAAAAAGTACCAGAAGACTTTTCTGACTCTGGCTTTAAATACCGTATTACCTCTACCATCAATGAAGTTTTCTCTCCCGAGCTGACGATAGTAATTATCTCGATGCTACCTGTCATAGAGTTGAGAGGTGCTATACCGATAGGCATAAACTACTTTGGAATGAAGCCGCTCCCAGTATTCATATTAAGTGTAGTTGGTAATATGATACCGATTTTTTTCGTGCTACTCTTTTTCGACTTAGTAACTATAGTGTTTAGCAAAAACCGTTTTCTGAAAGCGTTGTTAGATAAGCTATTTGACAGAGCCAGGAAGAAGAGTGAGTCAATAAAAGAGTACGAAGAGTTAGGGCTGATCTTTTTTGTGGCAGTTCCACTACCAATAACCGGTGGTTGGACAGGCTCACTTATAGCGTATTTATTGGGCTTCCGCTTTTGGCGGTCGATCCTCTGTATATTCTTAGGTGTTTTGTTGGCGGGAGTAGTTGTCACTCTCCTCAGTATATTAGGTTGGTGGGGGGCAATAATTGCCTTGACTGTGTTATCCCTATTAATTTTAAGAAGAGTATTAAAGATTAAACGTAGTTCAGTGAAGGAATAAGGAACGGATATGGGAATATTGGACAAATGTTATAGTTTTGTTGATGCCGATCACGTACGGCAGTTAGGATTTTATCCCTATTTTCGAGTAATAACGTCAGAACAAGATACTGAAGTTTTGGTCAATGGCAAGAAGATGTTGATGTTGGGCTCTAATAGTTACCTCGGCTTAACTAATCATCCAAGAGTCAAGGAAGCAGCAATTAAAGCTATAGAAAAATACGGCTCTGGATGTGCTGGTTCACGCTTTTTGAATGGAACCTTAGATATCCATATAGAGCTTGAAGAGGCTTTAGCGAAACTGGTAGGGAAAGAGGGAGCTTTGGTGTTTGCTACCGGCTACCAGGCAAACTTAGGAGCGATTGCCAGTATAGTCGTAAGAAATGAATATGTGATCACCGATAAATATGATCACGCCTCGATTATAGATGGGGCTCGACTATCGTATGGCGAAATGCTCCGATATGCACACAACGATATGAGTAGCCTCAAAAGAGCACTTGAAAAGATTGGAGGAGCTAATGCCCTCGTCGTTGTAGATGGTATCTTTAGTATGGAGGGGGATATAGCAGATCTTCCTAACATTATCACCCTTTGTGAAGAATACGGTGCATCTTTGATGGTGGACGAAGCACACTCTTTAGGGGTGCTACACAGTAGTGGGGCAGGGGCAGCAAAACACTTCGACATAGTTGATAGAACCGATATTATTATGGGTACTTTTAGTAAGTCTCTCGCCTCCGTCGGTGGCTTTGTTGCAGCTGATGCAAAGGTGATTGATTATATGAAGCACTTTGCACGCTCGCTTATTTTTAGTGCATCACTCCCTCCAGCTTCAGCGGCGAGTGTACTTGAAGCGCTTAAGATAATGGCAGAAGAGCCAGAAAGAATAGAAAAGCTGTGGCAAAACACCCATTTTATGATGAACTCTTTTAAAGAAATGGGTTATGACACAGGTGTTTCAACTACACCGGTGATTCCTCTTCATACAGGTGATATGATGACAACCTTCAAAATGTGGAAGCAATTGGCTGATGAAGGGGTATTTGTGAATCCAGTGGTACCACCTGCAGTTCCACCTAACAGCTGTTTAATAAGGTGTAGCTTTA
>JAJBBL010000217.1 GCA_020532365.1 Candidatus Cloacimonadota bacterium
CATCAAATAAGTATCCTCTTTATATCTGGGAGAAAACCGATCTTTTAGAGAGGTTAGATGGGCTTGAAATATGGAACTACGCCTCAAGTTGGCTGTCTAAACTTAATCCCACCACAAACGGAATACTAATGTACCTTTTCCCGCACACATTTGTTCGCAAGCCGTTCCCAAAAAGCATAGTGCTTTGGGACAACCTAAACTTAAAAGGGCTTAGAAAGTCCGCTATAGGGAGCACTGATGCACATAGCACGGTCAAGCGTTACGGTTTTTTAAAATTAAAAATACTCACTCACAAGTATCTGTTCGGTACTGTCAGAACTAATGTCTTGCTTCCCGAGGGAAGCCCTGTAGATAACAGCTCAATACTGACAGCACTTGCTAAGGGGAACAGTTATATCGTTAACTATAAAACAGGTTATCCTCTTAAATTCTATGCAGGTATTGGTAATATTGACGGTGAAGGGGTAAGTTTTGGTGAAGAGATAAAGTGGAGTGAAGGGCTACATTTTTATTATCACTTGCCAAATGACGCTAAGGTTATTCTCTTCCATAATGGGAGGCAGGTTGCCGTTCAGCGTGAAGGGTATGGGAGTTTCCCTATTAAAGAAAAGGGATTCTATCGTTTACACGTTGAACGATTTGGCGCTACTTGGATTATAACAAACAACATTTACGTAGTCGATTAGAAGAAAAAATATAATGGAAGGATAGATAATATGGAACGAATTGCAGTAAATAGACTTAAGAATTTTCTCGGACAAGATGTAGAGAGTAGCTATCTCATTATGGAGAAGGAATATAGAGAGGGGGCTAAAGGCTTTTATTTAAGGCTGAGACTTGGAGATAAAACAGGTTCACTTAACGCGTATATATGGGATAATGCCGAATATTTTACCAATAAGTGTCAAATCGATGACTTCGTAGTTATAAAGGGTCGTGTTAGAGATTACAAAGGGCAGCTGCAGCTAACAGTGCTTGACCTTAAAGTAGTTTATGAAGGGGATGGTATAGAGATTGATCAGTTTATTCAGACTACTGCAATGGATATAAATCAGCTCTCGGAATCACTTTTTGAATACATCGATAGTGTTAAAGATGAGTTCATAAAGACACTTTTGAAGAGTATCTTTGAAGACCACGAGTTCTTTCTCCAATATGCTAAAGCGCCTGCTGCAAAAAATTGGCATCATAACTACCGAGGTGGTTTGCTCGAGCATACAATAGCTGTGGCAAGGTTATGTGATTTTAGTGCGCAGTTTTACCCAGTAGATAGAGATTTGCTTTTAGCAGGAGCATTGTTACACGACATTGGTAAAGTGCAAGAATATCACGGCAAAAAGAGCTTTGACTTCACAAATATCGGTCGGCTGATAGGGCATGTTGTACTTGGGGACGAGCTGGTAGCTAAAAAAGCAGCTGAAATAGATGCCTTCCCCACAGAGACTCTAATGAAATTGAGGCATATGATTATTTCTCACCACGGAGAGCTTGAAATGGGTGCAGCCCGAGTTCCACAAACCTTGGAAGCTACGCTACTTAGACACGCAGATAACTTGGATGCGCAGACGACAGGGGTAAAGCAAATTATGGAGCAGGGTGTAGAAGACATCTCCGATTGGTCTGAATACGACAAGCTTAACAACCGATACTATTATCTTAAATAGAGGTATAAGTGTCGATTTTTCAAACTGCCGCACTGGCGAGTGGAAGTAAAGGGAACTCCTTTTTAGTTCGCACGAAAGAGACAAAACTATTATTCGATGCCGGGCTCAGCTGGAAGCAGACCGAAAATGCTCTGTTACAGCTCTCTCTGGCACCGGGTAGAGTAGAGGGGATAGTCATCAGCCACGAGCATTCTGATCACGTCAGAAATGTGGGGGTACTGGCAAGAAAACTTAAAGTACCGATTTTTGTTACGGAGCCGACTTTTCACGCCTCAGAGAAGTACTTCCAAAATATCCCATCGGAGGTTATATTTTTCAGGCCGGGTGACTATCTTGAGATCGGAGATTTGGTCGTCCACCCGTTCCCATCTTCACATGATGCTGTTGATGCCTGTAACTTCACTATCAAGAAGGCTGACTTCGATGGTAGAAAGTTAGCCATTGCAACAGATCTCGGTTATAGCACGAAGCTGTTTCTCCAAGAGATAAGCAATGTTACGACTATTATCTTAGAGAGTAATCACGATGTCAGTATGTTGATGGATGGAGAGTACCCTTGGCACCTTAAACAGCGGATCAAGAGTATTAACGGTCATCTGTCAAACGACCAAGCGGTAGGGGTTATGAGTCAAATAGCTCACGAGCAGTTGAACAACGTTATCTTAGCCCATTTGAGTGAGGAGAACAATAATCCTCAAAAAGCGTTGCAGACTATGACTCAATACCTGTCCAGCATCAACGCCCAGACGAAAGTATATCTCTCAAGGCAGGATAAGTGTACTCCTCTGGTAAACGTTTGATTATTTGCTGATTTTCCTTAAGATATCCGCGATTTCGTTATTTTGAATAGACCGAGGGTTTGCTGCCATATTACGGCTCTTAGCAATCTCTTCGGTCGACTTCTGGATGAACTCTTCAGGGAACGTTATGTCTTCTACAAAATCCCATTGGTCTAACCACATATAAAACTCAAATTTAGTCATACCGATTGAGTCAAACAGTTCGGTTAGCTCGTTCTGTAAAGCAGGTTCATATAGTTCCATTATCTCTTTCATTACGATGCCGTTAGCTTGTCCGTGCGAGAGTCCATAATGTGTTGTAAGTGGATACCCTATAGAGTGTTGAAGAGTCGTACCACCTTGTGCAATAACCATCCCGCCATAGTATGAGGCGAGCATCAATTTCTCTCGTGCTCTGAAGTTGTTAGGCTCTTTAATAGCTATTGGCAAGTACCTTATAATCAGGCTAATTCCTTCGTAGATAAGTGGGTTGAGCAAACTACTTCTGTTTTTGGAGTAGATACCTTCCAGTAGATGGCTTAGGGCGTCAATAGCTGTATCGCGTGTAGGTCTTTCAGGTAGAGTATAGGTGTATTTAGGGTCGAGAAAGGAGATTTTGGGGAAGAGGAGTGGGGATCCAAACCCAGCCTTTTTTTGGTTAATCTCGTCAGTGATGACGCTATATTGAGTAACTTCAGAGCCAGTACCTGAGGTAGTTGGAATTGCCACTATAGGGTATGCTTTAATGATCTTTTCTGGTTTATATATATCCTTTGGTTTCAGTTTATTAGCCGAAATAGCTGAAATAGCTTTGGTTGCGTCAAGTGGACTACCGCCACCTATTCCGATTATAAAGTCGCAGCTCTTCTCTTTCATCAGTTCCGCCCCTTTTTGCACGGTATGAAGCTCTGGGTTTTCGCTAACCTCGTCAAAATGAACATATTTAATCTCTAAGCTATTACACAGTTCTTTCACGTCGGAGAGTGCGCCTGACCGCTCAGCAGAGTTTTTACCAGTAAC
>JAJBBL010000101.1 GCA_020532365.1 Candidatus Cloacimonadota bacterium
CTGATGGAGAGCGGTCTAAAAGTTAAGCTTGCAGTGTCGCTGAATGCGGCAATTCAGCGTAAAAGAGAAATACTGATGCCGGTGACCAAACAATACCCCCTGTCCGACCTAATAGAAGAGCTTAAATACTTCAGAGCTAACACTCCGTTCAGGATAACCTTCGAGTATGTGATGATTAAAGATTTTAATATCGGAAGAGAGGATGTGAAAGCTATCATTAAACTTCTTGGCCAAATATCTTGCAAACTTAACCTAATTAGTTGGAACGAAACGGATGGCTCTAACTTTAAAAGACCCTCTGAACAAGAGGTTGACCAGTTTATAAAACAGCTCCATCAGTTCTCTTTCGCAGTAACCTATCGAAAAAGTCGTGGAATGGATATAGAAGCTGCTTGTGGTCAGCTTTCTGCAAGGTATAAACAAAGTAGTGGAAGATAATTAGGCTATGTTGAACGTCGTCGAGATAACTAAACAATACTTTGATATAGAGCCTTCTAAGCTGGCAGAGTGCGGAGGAGCACACTACTATTGCCTCAACTGCCGAAAATGTCGTAAGGATGACGAAAGCCTTATATACGATCCCGCTAAGCCTATTGCCGACTACATTGACCACACCAACCTGAAAGCCGATGCGGTTGAAGCAAGTATTAGTAAACTCTGTGAAGAGGGATTGAAGTATAAATTCAAGAGCGTTTGCGTTAGCCCGGTTTGGGTAGAGTATTGTCATCATAAGCTTCGAAATAGCCCGACCCTTGTCTGTGTTGTCGTCGGTTTCCCTTTAGGGGCTAATCTTGCGGAAAGTAAAGTCGAAGAGGCTTCACGAGTTATTGAGAAAGGTGCTAAAGAGGTCGATATGGTGATCAATATTTCTCATCTGAAAGATAAAAAAATAGACCTTCTAATAGAGGAGATAGGTGAGATAAGCCGTCTCTGCCATAGTAAAGATGTCGTTCTAAAAGTCATCTTAGAAAACTGTCTGCTGAGCAAAGAAGAAATAATTCTTGCCAGTTTGGTAGTCAAGAAAGCAGGTGGAGATTACGTTAAAACTTCAACCGGCTTTTCAACTGGTGGTGCTATTTTGGAAGATGTGGCGCTGATGAGGGAAGTTGTAGGTGATAAAATGGGGGTTAAAGCTGCCGGTGGGATCGCCTCCTTAGAAATGGCAAAACAGATGCTCTCTACAGGTGCAAGCAGAATAGGCACGAGTAGGGGAGCTCAGATAATAAACGAGAGTGTTTAAATTATAGATAAAGAGAGTGTGTAATGAAAATCAGAATCGCTGGATATAATATCGACGAACGTTTGATAAAGGAGATTAAAGAGCAAGAAAAAGCCTCTCCTGAAACTATTTCAGCCGCTTATGCAAGAATTAGTCGAAGCAGTAAGTCAGTGACCGAGTTGCGTGATGAGGCAATTGGCGAGGTGCAAAAAGCAAGGAGATCTAACAAGAATATTATCTTTGATATGGGACACTCCTCCATCGCAGAACACGCAGTCTTTAATATCGATATAATAGGTGTTTCACGCTATATAACCGAGACGATACAGAAGAGTCGACTCGCCTCCTTTACGGAAAAATCACAGAGATACGTTACTCTGAAAGATGATTATGTCATACCTGCTGAAATAGAAGGTAGCCCTGAACTTAAAAAAGAGTTCGTTGAGACTTGTAAAACACTCTTCGCCCTCTACAAAAACCTTACGGATAAAATTTTAGAACACTACAAAAAAGAAGGGCTGGACTGCTCCGAAAGACAAGTTAAAGAGATGGCCAAAGAAGACGCAAGATACGCCCTACCCTTAGCAACTAAGACACAGATGGGGATGACTATCAATGCCCGCAGTATTGAACAGCTTTTGAGAAGATTGAATGGCGTTGAGCTTTTAGAGGCAAAAGAAATATCTGATGTAATTCACAGAGAGGTCAAAGCTATTTCACCCTCTTTGATCCGCTATGTCGACTCAGACTCATTCTATGATAGCCAAGCGAAATTACGTGCTAAACTCTTCGATTCCAGCGAAATTAATAGTCAGCTGACAACTGGCGATAAGTTTAAAACTGATGTTAAAATACTCACAGCGGATGCAGAAGAACGTATCCTGGCGGCAATTGTGTTTAATAGATACCCTCAGGATTTCGAAAAGCTTGTCGAAAAACTGAAGAGCGTAAGTGCCGAAGATAAGGCTAAACTGT
The DNA here is from genome assembly GCA_020532365.1 of Candidatus Cloacimonadota bacterium. Lineage (GTDB taxonomy): Bacteria > Cloacimonadota > Cloacimonadia > Cloacimonadales > JAJBBL01 > JAJBBL01. The sequence goes on from JAJBBL010000101.1 coordinate 2,195, forward strand.
TTGAAGAGCTATTCTCCGAGATGAAAGCTTATCATCAGACCCCAAGAGAGTTTGAAATGGTCGATTTGCTTGTCCAATGTCGAGTTTCTGCCAGCTGCTTTGCGCAGTTAAAAAGACATCGAATGATGACTATTATTCGATCTGAGTATGCCCCGGAACAGGGATTCTTTATACCACGTATAATTGAACAAATAGGGGAAGCTGATAGATTTAGCACTACTTTGGAAAACTTGAGCGAAATGTACGATAGATTAGAGATAGTTAAAAAAGGGCTGGGAACTTATGCGCTGACTAATGCACACGCAGTAAATGTGCTATTTAAAACTAACTTAAGAGAGCTCTATCACTTCTCAAGACTACGCTCCGACGCCCACGCCCAGTGGGAAATAAGAGAGCTGTCGCAGCATATCGACATTGAAGTGAAAAAGCTCCTACCAAACGCTGCACGACACCTTATGGGAAAAGATGCTTTTCAGTCGAAACGGTGCTAAATAGAGATACTTTTAGTTATCGTTTTGACTGAGGAGTAAACATTTAGTGTTTTGAAAGGATGGTGGTTTGCTTGCCCTTTACATACAAGTATATCAAGAGTCCCCTTGTTTATAGCTGGCGAATAGAAAAAGATATTTTGTGCCCTTCTTTTACCAAAAACTGGTGAAATTACGTAAAGTGTTGCACAGCATAGCTAACCAAAGAGAAAGCAAGGAGTAATTCCGTAGGCGGACCAGAGCCGGCTACGGTAATGCTCCTTATGTCTTCACTACCTGTAGGTCTTTTTTTTGAGGTGTTAGTTGGCTTACAATTTCTATGTGCAACCTTTATTCACTAAATACTCTCGCCAATATAATCCTTAATTATATCTTTTAATCCTTTTAATCTGCGTAATCTCCGAGATCAGCGTGAGACCCTTTTTCACTTCACAACCCTGAATTGCCTCCTTGCTTTCCTTCAACTGCCCCTCCAGTTTAGTTGTTTTGTGAGCTTTAACCCTTTGGTTTAAAAGCAGCATGCATAAAGCACCGCCAACCTCATTTTCACTTCACAACTTCGCAACTCCACAACTTCGCAACTCTGAATTGCCTTCTTGCTTCACTCCAAATATCTGCGTGAGGTTTTTTAATTGATTTTTTGATGATTGCGGGCAGAGCAAGCCGCAGCCCCTACGAAATTCGTCTAATAAATGTGTGGGATTATGCTAATGCTGTGTGCAATAAACAAGCA
>JAJBBL010000136.1 GCA_020532365.1 Candidatus Cloacimonadota bacterium
GCTTTATGTTCACCGTTAATATCTCTGCCGTTACTGAGTAGTTTTATGAGTTCTGAAATCTGTCTATTTTTATAGTTATAGTTGTCTTCATAGCGGCCTATTATTGAACCGAAGATAGATGTTAGATAGTCATTGTCGACCCAGTTATCTAACGCTACTTTACAAAGCGCTCTGTTTACTCCGATCATCGGCACTTTGTCAGCAATTGAGCCGACAGCAGTCCAGAACAGATACCGTTCAGGGAGGTCGATCCCTGATATTTCAGCCATTATTTTCACCAGGAAATAGGCCAAGCCGACTCCAGCTAACGCTTCAAAAGGGTATGGACAGTCAGATTGTTTTGGATTCACGATGGCAAAGGCGTCGGGCAGAGTTTCTGGGGTGGAGTGGTGGTCTGTAATAATCACATCAACCCCTAAGGTGTTTAGTTTTGCCACCCCTTCGACAGAGGTGATGCCTGCATCGACTGTAATTATAAGGGTATCTTTGTTTTCGCTAACCTTGTTGATAAGTCCAGCTTGTATACCATAAGCCTCAAAATCTCTATTAGGGATATAGTAAGTGTGGTTCTTCGAGCCGAGCAAGGTCAGGAAGTCATATAGGATATACGAGCTGGTAATGCCATCTAAGTCGTCGTGTCCGAAGACAACTATCTTCTCCTCTTTTTCAACACCTTTGAGTATTCTTTCGGCGCTTTTTATTATATCTTTTAGTAATCGCTCGTCAGGGATGTTGTTGCCATAGAAGTCGTAAAGGGTAGCTCTGTTGTATTGTGTAGCTACTCGAGCGGTATTTATTTGCTCGAGCTGTTCTCTAAGTGTGTCAGAGTATCTTTCGGTAATTTTCCACCGGTACATTATCTAAACGACTCATATTCAGCTTCAGGGATCTCTCTCTCCCATATTTTCTTAGGTCTGTTTTTAAAGAAATCGAACCCTGTGAAACCGATACCAAACATTATTCCACGGTCTTGGAACGTGTTCACATCAGTATTACCCCGCTGAAAGTATTTAATGGCAAAATCAAGATGGGCACTGGGATTATCGAGTGGAAGTGACCAGCCTAATGTTATAGCGGTCTCATCGAGGTATGCATTATTCTCTTTGAAGGGTAACGTTCGGAAATACGCACCAGCTCTGTAGGGTATTTTCTTAAGCCAGCTATCGTGATTCCAGCTGGGCTCATAAGTGATACCAAGGGCTAATTTATAGGTATTACGTGGGTCGGAGTAGTATTGATTCTCTTCCCACCATTCGTAATAGCCATCTACGTTAACTCTAAACTGATGAGAGAATCTAAGACTGGAGCCAACGCCTAACTGTTGTGGGATCGTAAAGTCTTTTCCACTGAGCTCATCTACCGCTCCGGCGGTAGAGGTGAGTTCGGCCATCCCGTTGAGTTTAGTCTGGGTTGAATACGAAGCCCCTAAGGCGACGATGTTTAGTATGTTTTTGTTGATCCCCACGGTTATACCTGGTGCTTTAAAAGACTCATGCTTTTCATACTTATTGTCGACAAGTCCATCCTTGGTATCGAACTTTTGTTGCCAGTACGAGGTTCTTTGCCCCAAGTAGTAGTTAAGGGAGAGTCCAACATTGACCACCCTATTTTTGTTAGCGAAGAGAAAAGAGCCTTTATAGATATAGGAGCTTATTTTACTTATTTCATCGTAGTTGTAAGTGCTCCCCTCTAAATCAAATGAGTTGTTACTACTATAAGAATCGAGATTAGCGGATAGTAGAGGGGCATAGCTAAAACCTAAGTAGTTATCTTTAATCGGAACAGTGATGTTGAAATAAGGGAAGTGCAACCCTTCCGAGCTGAATGATTGATTACTCTTAGTCTGGTAGTTGAAACGACCTAACGCTACACCTGTCGAGAAGTATACCTGATTGAGGGTAGAGGTGAGCGAGGGGTTAATGAATGAAGTGTTTTTACGGTAGACGTCGGCCAATCCTGTTTCACCCATCCCCATCCCGTATACATCTATATTGTAATCTTGGGTAGGGAAGCCCTGTCCCGAGAATGCCGAGTTAGAGTAGAGAGATACACTTAGCAAGATCATACAGGTCAGTATAAGTACGTTCTTAATCTTCATTTAGTCACCTTTATCAATCGTTTTTATTTAGCCCTACCAAAAACTGACTCACCTCAAGTTGTCAATCTTTTGCTTCTGATTAACCCCTATCTGAGCAGCATATCTCTTATGAGCATAATAGTTACTCTCCAATCTGATAGTCGGTGAGCTCAACCCAGAACACTACTTTTGTTTACACAGGATACCTCGATCTGCAATAACTATTTTTCTCTAAATAAATGAAGAATGTGAAAATAAATTAAATTAAAGCTTGACAGCAAAAGTCGAGCAAGTATTATTGGCTCAACGTTAGGGAGGTAATGATAGTGTTTAGGGTTAAAAAAGATAGTTTGACTTTTAGCTCGAATGAGCCTAAAATAGATAGTATCTATCTATCTATCTATCTATCTATCTATCGCTACAACTATATCAAAATTTTTTTTTAGTATACACCCCAAACCCATATTCTGATTCTGAACAACCTTGCATAACTAAGTATAGTTTGCAAAAAATGTTAGTCAAGCTTACATCCCCAACGAAATCGTTCAAACGGTCATTTGACGCTACAACGTGGGCTGATAAGTTGGTAAGGGCATAATAATGAAAAATATACGTCATTTTTGCAAAATCATAGTGCTCGTTGTAATAATCAGTTGGACTCTGTATGGTCAACTATTTGCCCAATTTTCAGGTGGCAAAGGCTCTCGATTTCGCCCATACCATATTTCAACTGCTGAGGACTTAGATTTAGTGCGAAGTTATCCTTCAAAACACTTCCGATTGATCAACGACATAGACCTGTCCGATTATGAATGGCAGTCTATAGGCGATCAGACTAATCCATTTACCGGCTCGTTTGACGGTCGAGGGTTTAACATAACAAATCTACAGGTTGAACACAAGGGAAGTTATACAGGTCTTTTTGGTTTTGTTAAGAGTGGCAGGATAAAAGGTGTGCTTCTAACGGATGTCTATCTAACTGGATCCGATAACACAGGCGCTCTTGCTGGAAGTGTTGAGAAAAGTAGAATCACAAACTGTGGTGCAGAAGGTAAAGTTTTTGGAACGGTTAACGTAGGTGGTCTGATCGGCTATAGTAGCTCTTCTAAAATAGAGAGGTGTTACGCCTCAGCAGATGTTTATTCTAACGAATCTAATATCGGTGGCCTTATCGGTAATTGTGATGGAGCCAATCAAGTAGTTAACTGCTATGCAACAGGTAATGTTGAAGGGGGAGGTTATGTAGGAGGTCTAATTGGCATATTAAGGTTTACAGCTATCAACAACTGTTATTCTACAGGTAAGATTGTTGGTTATTCAA
>JAJBBL010000117.1 GCA_020532365.1 Candidatus Cloacimonadota bacterium
ATAATTCGGCTATTGACAACTGAACGATCTTCTCGCATTTCTGCTTCTCTTCCGAGAGCTGAATCGAGTTGGTAATAAATAGTTTTTCTATTGGAGAATCCTCCAAATCCTTCACAGCATTTCGGGATAATACGCCGTGAACGCAAGCAGCGTAAATTTTCTTTGCGCCACTCTCTTTTAGGGCATAAGCGATTCTTGTTAAGCTACCCCCAGTATCTATAATATCGTCAAACAAGAGGGCTGTTTTATCCTTAACATCACCTATTACGTGCATAACTTCAGCTCTATCGTCATTAGCTACCCTTCTTTTGTCTCCGATAGCGAGTGAGCAGTCCAACCTTTTCGCTAAAGCACGAGCTCTGTTTGCACCGCCTGAGTCGGGAGAGACGACTACCAAGTCTTCACCTTCAAGATTTGCCTTAAAATATCTTGCGAAGAGTGGTGTTGAGTATAAATGATCAACAGGAATATTAAAGAAGCCTTGGATCTGATCTGCGTGTAAATCGAGAGTGATAACTCTATCTGCACCCGCTACGGTTATCAGGTCAGCTACTAATTTTGCTGTAATTGGAACTCTCGGCTGATCTTTCTTATCTGATCTTGCATAACCATAATAGGGTACAACGCAAGTAATCCTGCGGGCGGACGCTCTTCTAAGGGCATCAACCATAATAAGAAGCTCCATCAAGTTATCGTTAACTGGATATGAAGTTGACTGAATGATAAAGGTATCGTTTCCTCTGACATTCTCATTTATCTTAACAAATGTGTCGTCGTTAGAGAACTTAAATTTTTCGGCATCGCCCAAAGGAATTCCTGCGTGCGCCGCCACTTCTTTTGCTAACTCTGGGTTAGCTGAGCCTGAGAATATTTTTAGTCTTGTATACATTTCTTTTACTCAGCTTCTTAATCAACCGGATCTTGATCAGTTGATTCTTCTGTTTCATTACCTTCTTCTTTGGAAACTTCTTCATATTTCGCGAGAATTAGCTGCTCCAACGCAGTTCTTGTCTCTGAGTTGATTGGATGAGCGATATCTTTATGCTCTCCGTTTTTTAACTTATAGCTAGGCATTGCAATGAAAAGACCAGTTCGACCCTGAATGATTTTGATATTCTTCACAACAAAAGCATCGTCAATAATTATCGTAGCAAATCCTCGTAGTTGATTAGCCTCTCTTTTAACAACTTTAACATCAGTTATGTTCATTACGTTCTCCTCTTTGTTTTTGTTTTACAACACCAATAACCTTTATCTATGTAATAGTCATATCTTTCATTCAATCCATTCTCATCAGAAAATATGCCGACTGTTGTCGACCCACTTCCTGTAACGAAAGCTTTCACAAGAGCCTCACTTCTCATATCAGCCAATATCTCTTTCAACTCAGCATATCTGGTCAACAACCCTTCTTCCAGTCTATTGAAGCAAAACTCGCCCTTTTTAGACGTGAGTAAGCCTTGCCACGAAGGATCATTGCCAAACCCTTTAAACTGCTCATACGCCTCTTTACTCGAGATTCCAAAGTCAGGTTTAACGAGCAGAATATGCTCGAAAGGGATATAGTCAACTGGCGTGATTATTTCCCCTCTCCCTTCTCCCAAGGCAGTTCCGCCAACCAAAAAGAAGTTAACGTCACTCCCTATCATTGCTCCCAATTCTGAGAGTTCAGACAATGTTAAGTCCAACTCCCACAACTCATTAAGAGCTTTGAGTGTAGCGGCAGCATTGCTACTTCCACCACCCAGTCCTGCCTCTAAAGGTATCCTTTTTTGCAGGTCTATTTTTAATCCTTTGTCTATATTAAACCTGTCTTTCAACAGCTTTGCAGCCTTCAAGACAGTATTATTCTCGTTAATAATCTCACTTATATTAGACAATAAATCTATCCGCTTATCATCTGTCAAAGTAAAACTGATTGTATCGTGTAGTTCTACCTCTGAAAACAGAGTCCTAAGTTGATGAAAGCCATCAACTCTTTTGAATAGTACCTCAAGATACAGGTTAATTTTTGCGTAAGAACTTACGGATATAGCTTCTTTTCGGGTCTTTCCCGGGCTTTGTTTCATCATAGTAGTAATAGTTGCTATAGTAGTAGTAATAATAGCTATAACCGTGATAATATTTGTGCGCCTCTATACCGTTTGCTATCGCTCCGGCAAAACTTGCACCAATATTCGACATCAGCTCTTTCGTACGTTTTACGATATCTTTTTCAGTCTGACTAATCTTAACAACAAGTAACATCATATCAACTTTTTTAGCTAAGATAAGCGCATCTGTAACCGCTATCACAGGCGGTGCGTCCAGCAGCACATAGTCATACTTTTCCTTAAGGTCAGCGATCAGTTTATCCATTCGATTCGAAGCTATAATCTCAGATGGGTTTGGAGGGATATAACCACTTGTAACGATACTCAAGTTAGGTATTGATGATTGTTTAATGATATCATCAGCTGATAAAGAGGTATCAATCAAGTAGTCTGAAACTCCGTTATCCTTTTCCAAATTAAAAATCTTGGCGATCATTGGACGCCTCAAGTCAAGGTCTACCAGGACTACCTTCGCCTCTGTCTGTGCCAAGGTAATAGCCAAGTTAATGATCGTAGTAGTCTTTCCTTCTTTTGGTGCGGAACTGGTCAAACTGATAGATGTTGGAGAGCCCTCTTTCTTTCTGGCCAAAATATTAGTCCTAAGCGTTCTATAGGATTCTGACATCGGTGATTTAGGTGCATAATGTGATATCAGCCTCGCTTCTACCAGAGATTGAGTTTCAAACAGTTCTAATTTTTCTTCGCCCTGTGCCTTCTTCAGCTGTTCAAGTATCTCTTCTTGGTCTGACTCTGATACTTTAATGTTTGGTATAGTACCAAATATCGGTAACTCCACAAACCGCTGCATATCGTCCAAAGTATGAATCTTTGTATCAAGCGCATTAAGGGTCAAAGAGAGAGATACACCTATTGCCAACCCTATAACAAGGCCGACAAGATAGTTAAGTTTTTTATTCGGCTTAATCGGATTTTCAGGTATTGAAGATTCCTCAAGCAGCCTGATGTTGGCCAATCTTGCTTGAACGGCAATCTTTGAGTCTTCATATTTCTCAACGAGCATCGTATGAATCTTCTCATTGATATAAAAACTTCTTTCCAATCTCGCAAGCTCAACCTCTTTATCGGGCAAGAGCGACATTTGAGCGTTATAATCTTCCACGCTATTTTTGAGAGCATTCACCTTTGACTCGGCAATATTCAAAGAGATCAGTGTATTCGCAATCTGTTCTGTAAGGCTGCCTCGATATGCCAGTGGATCAGCAGATCCACTCCGTACAGCGACAATTTTTTGCACCTCTTTATTGAGGTTAGTCTTTGCAGTTTCCAACTGTTTATTAAGCTG
>JAJBBL010000114.1 GCA_020532365.1 Candidatus Cloacimonadota bacterium
ATTAGGCAGACCACTCGATGAGCTATATGAACTAACCGGCGTTAAAGAGAGCAACGTTGAACTCCTCTTCCGAAGTACTTTAAACCTTACGCCTGAAAGCAAACAGTATCAAACTTTTCAAGGACTCGACATAAAATCTATCCCACCAGTTGATTACTATTACGTAAACACTTCGTTACAGGCAAAAGTACTCGCTCAGCTCGATAACAAAGAGAAGAGTCCGGCACTCGTTTTTCAGCAATACAAAAAGGGACGAAGCCTCTCCTTCGCTTTTCATAATCTTTGGAGATGGCAACTCCGTTCAGCTGACGACCAATATTCTAACTTTATTCAAAATATAACCGCTTGGCTCAGTAGCACTGTCGACAATAGCTTTACCGCTCAAACTAATAAGAATAGCTATCTCTTAGGCGAGCCGATAACGATTAAGCTTATTGCTTATGACGAAAAATTAGCGGTAAACAGAGGTTTGAGTCCAAAACTGACTATCCGCACAGAAGACAAAAAAACAGTGTATGAAGACTTCTTACTCTTTGAAGGTGAAGACTATCAAAAGAAAGTCGAGACACTCCCTTCAGGAAACTATCGTTATGAGATTCAAGATGTAGTAACTGGGTATCAGACTGAGGGGAGCTTTATCGTATCAGAGTTCGGCATCGAGGCGCACCATAAAGGTTATAACCAGCCACTTCTCACCTATCTCGCTAAACAGACAGGTGGCGAAACCATTTTTGAAGATCGACTCTCTGATTTTCATCTTCCCAAAGCAGAAATACAGACCATTGTAAAAAGATACGAGATTCCGCTCTACCGCCATTGGTTGACGATATCCCTGTTTTTAGTCTCGTTTTGCTTAGAGCTATATCTCCGAAGAAAATGGGGATTGCTATAATGTTAAAGGGGCGTTAATCGAAACGCCCCTTTTTATTCGAACTATTTGTTGAGTATTTTCGGTACCTTCGGTGCCCTGATTCTATAAGCCTCTGGTAAGCCTGAACCTACTAATGGTGTGACGTACTTGATAAATGCATCGGTTACATTATTCCCTTCAGCGTTGATAAACTCTTTGGGCATCAGGCGTGTCTTGGCTGCAACCTCTTTGAGCTCCACAAGCTGGTAGTCAACTGAGTAGTCGCCCGTTCTTACTATTGCTACTGAGCCATCTAAATTGTCACCGATAGCAAATTGTACAGCCCGTTCTCCAACTTCTCTCGCTTCAATCTGATCCGTATCAGATACACAGCCGGCAAACGATCTTTGCAGATAACCAAGAGTGTCTGCTCTAACTCTCTTAATATTCAGATTATCTTTGATCAGCTGGGAAAGCAAGTCGCCTAACGAGCCAGAACCTGAAAGCTGTACGTTACCATGAGCATCTTTTTCAACCTCATTCTCGTTAAGCTTAACAGTGATTGGCACCCCATTCTTATCTTGGATACCTTCAGAAACGGCAATCACACAACGTCCATGCTTTTCAAATACTCTCTTTACATCGGCTAAAAACTTATCTTGATCAAACGGACTCTCAGGGAAGTAGATCAAGTGAGGTCCATCATCCTCATACTTGCGTGCCAGCGCAGTTGCACCCACTAAATACCCGGCGTGGCGTCCCATCACTATACCGATATAAACTCCAGGTAAAGCACGGTTATCGAGATTAGTCCCCATAAACGCTTGTGCTACAAAACGGGCTGCTGAGCCATAACCGGGAGTATGGTCGTTGAGCATCAGATCATTGTCGATAGTCTTCGGGATATGTATTGCCCTGAAGTCATAGGAAGACTTTTTTGCCTCATCGTTAATAATAGAAACTGTTGAAGCTGAGTCGTTACCACCTATGTAAAAGAAAAACCTGACATCGTGTGCTTTTAGTACCTTGAATATTTCGCGACAATACGCGGCGTCTGGTTTGTCACGTGTTGATAATAGACCTGATGAAGGGGTTTGTGCAATAAACTCTAAATTATGCTCAGTCTCCTTGGTTAGATCAACAAAATCCTCCTCTACAATGCCTGCAAGACCGTGTAAAGCACCATAAATTCCAGTTACTTGTGAATACTTCCGCGCCTCTTTAACAACACCAACAAAAGATTGATTAATAACCGCCGTTGGCCCGCCACCTTGAGCGACGAGAACCTTTCCACGTAATTCCATTCTCCATACCTCCCTTTCTTTTATAAATTACTCTAATATAATGAGTATTTACTCAATCTGTTTTGTCAACCGAAAAGAACAGATGACAAAATCCCTCATGCAGTTCGCTAACGAATGTATAGATGAAAAGATATAAAAAAGACATCATAAGTCATATTCTCTCCTCCGATATAAAATTTTCGTTGGCAAAAGCTGCATCTTATTTGTTGCATTTATAAATCCTTATTGAGTTTTTTGTTGACTCGAAACAGTATCGATTCACTCTATACTTGAGTAAGAATGAGGTTAAAATATTATGCATAAAAAGAATAAGAAAGGGCTTGGTGAACAGAGAGATTTACTCGAACCGCTATTTACCCATAAGTATAGGCACCTGATGTTTATCGGGTTAATCTTCGTATTATTATCGATTTTCTTCTTCAAAATGGGGTATCTCGGGTTTGTGCCGAGCGCCGGTGATACAATGCAATGGCGTGCATCGGCTGAAGTTCAATTAGAATATGACAAAGAACATAAGGATCAAGCGCTTTGGAACAGCAATATTTTTTCAGGTATGCCAGGCTACTTGATCAGTTACCCTGCGAAATATCCATTTTTAAAGAACATCTTTAATTTTGTGACCAAGTATATTGTCAACTGGCGAGTATTTTACCTATTTTTAGCAGGTTTGGGGGCATATCTACTCCTTTTATCGCTTGGTTTTGAACCGCTACTTGCCTTTATATGTGGTATAGCTTTCGCTCTTTCGTCTCACTTTATAGGGCTCATTGAAATTGGTCACGACACGAAGTTTCGGGCGATAGTTTACATTCCCTTGATTTTCTATGGTGTACACTATCTCTTTAGTCATCGAAATCTGCTCGGTATGGGTCTTACGGCGATGTTTGTGATCCAACAGTTGCGAGAGAACCACGTCCAGATTACCTACTACACCTTTATTATGTTGCTCATTTACTGGTTTTTCAGTCTTTATTGGCACTACAAGGATGGTAAGATAAAAGATTTTATTATTGCCTCAGCACTATTTTTAGCCACTTTAATCATAGCTGGTATGGCGGTGGCACAACCTTATTTGAGTGTTCGAGAATACAGTCATTACACAATTCGGGGAGGGAGTACAGGGCTCGATACAAGTTACGCCACGAGTTGGTCGTTCCACCCGTTAGAGATATTTGGCTTTTTCATACCTGACTTCTTTGGGGGAATTTCTCCTTACTATTGGGGC
>JAJBBL010000086.1 GCA_020532365.1 Candidatus Cloacimonadota bacterium
ATTTCTATCGCTTGCTCAAATATTCTCTCCTCATTGCCAAAAAGCCCATCTTCTCCACAGTGTGGGTTTAATCCCAATAGAGCAATCCGCCCTTTGGGATTCTTTCTATGAGCATATTTGGCGATTAGACGTAGCTTGTCGACGACGAGATCAAGAGTAAGCTGTTTGTTTACTTCGCAGAGTGGAGTATGTGTGGTTAACAGAGCGATATCGATCACAGGGGAGTGGAAGCTCATTATGTAGTTATCCACGTTAAATTCATGGGCAAAGAGCTCAGTATGACCAATGAATCGGGAGTCTATATGTTGTAAGTTTATCTTTGAAACAGGTCCTGTTAGAATAGCTGGGATCCTGAAAAGCTTGATGTCAGAGATAACACGTTGCAGTATCTGATAGGCAATCTCTCCGGATCTTATAGAAGGAATACCAGGTAAAACATCCTCATCTTCGATTTGAATATGGTAGATTAGTCCCCCTTCGGTTATTTCAGAGACCTCTTTAATGTGTCGTACTGGAACATTCAAGAACTCAGTTAGCAAAGTACCGTAAACGATATATGCTATGTGTTTATCTAACTGATAATTGTTTAACCCTTTAGATACTACTTCTGGGCCAATGCCAGCTTGATCTCCTGTCGTAATAGCTATTGCTTTCATAACTATACTTTCTTATCTGAAGAGCCAGGGGTGGTTATAGGTATTCCTTGCTGGCAGAGTGGGCAGTCTTCAGGCTTATAGGCTGTGACATTGATACTCAACAGAGCTTCAGTCTGAATTCCAAAATCAATTTTGCCACCAGTGCGGTCTACGAGTAATCCGATTGCTAAAACTTCAACACCTTTGCTTTTCAACAGCTCAATGACTTCAAATACAGAGCCACCAGTAGTTACAATATCTTCAATGATTATAGCCTTCATTCCAGGCTCCACGCGGAAGCCGCTACGGATTGTCATCTCCCCATCTTTGCGCTGGGTAAAGATGAAATCGGTGTTGAGTTGTTTTGCCACTTCATAACCGAGAGCAATTCCGCCCATTGCAAGGCCTACTACAATGTCTGGGTTGAGATTGGAAAGTCTTTTAGCTAAGATAGTGCATAGAGCTTCTACTTTACGTGGGCTTTGGATAACTTTAATCTTTTCGATATATCGGTCACTATGTAATCCTGAAGTGAGCTTGAAGTGTCCGTTTAAAAGGGCACCACTCTCTTCGAGTATACCAGTAATATATTCTGCTTCAAAGTTTTGGTTTTCATCCACATTGTCTGCAATGCTTTGGAGCAACTCTTCAGCTTGAGCAAAGTCTTTCTCTTTGATAATAAGTTTAATGCCACGCACTACACTACTTAATATTTCACCTGAATATTCGTCGGCTAAAAAGGCTTCGATACCATTGTCTTGAAGAAAATCTTTAGCCATAGTAGCTTCTATAGAGTCACTATAAGTTTTAACGACTTTGAATTTGTCCATTACCGCACCCCTTTATTCTGTATTTCATAAGATTTTTGATGCTTATATCTACGTCTAATTAGTAAAGCAAAAGCGATTTGTCAAACTATATTTGTGTAGGGGAATAGTTATACCTCTAAAGAGCTGTTAAATTTACTGTAAAGCTTTGACCTAAACGCTCCTATAAAGATCTAAATATTAGAGAGTTTCTTTAGATATTTATGAGTTTTTATTGACACACTGTGTCACATTAATTTTTAGCTTAAAGTATTGAAGTATCATTATGGAGTGGTGTAATGGAAAAAGTATATCGACTCAAAGAACACCCCATTCTAAAGATAAAAGAACAAGACGAAGTTCTTTTCTACTGGAATAAGAGCCCGATGAAAGCAAAAAAAGGCGAAGTAATTGCCTCAGCTTTAATTGCTAATGGAGTGAAGGTTTTTGGTCACCATCACGGGGACGGCTCGCCACAGGGTATGTTCTGCGCTAATGGCCAATGTGCCAAATGTACCGTAATAGCTAACGGTGTGCCTGTTAAATCGTGTATGGTTTTAGTTCAGGAGAATATGATTGTAGAGAGCGCAGAAGGCTTGCCTGAAGTACCAGTCGTAGAAGAAGGGGTAGTGGTCAATCCTGTCGAAGAGTATAAGACAGATGTATTGATAATAGGTGGAGGACCTGCCGGTCTTTCAGCCGCGATCCAGATTGCAGAACAGAATTATAACGTAATTCTAATCGACGACAAAAATATGCTCGGCGGAAAGCTTGTCTTGCAAACACATAAGTTTTTTGGCTCCGTGGAAGACTCATATGCTGGAACGCGTGGTATTGAAATTGGAGAGCTTCTAACTAAAAAGGTAATGGAACATAAAAACTGTGATGTTTGGCTCAACTCAACTGCTGTATTTGTCTTTAAGGACAAAAAGGTTGGTATAGTTAAAGATAATGGTTATCGAATAGTCGAGCCTAAAGTTATTCTAAACGCAGCCGGAGCGAGAGAGAAATTTCTGCGCTTCCCAGGAAATAGCCTCCCCGGGATATACGGAGCAGGCGCATTCCAAACGCTCGTCAACAGAGACTTAATTAAGCCCTCTGAACGACTTTTTATAGTAGGTGGCGGTAATGTTGGTCTGATAGCAGGTTATCACGCTCTACAGGCTGGAATCGACGTAATTGGCCTGGTGGAAGCCCTACCTCAGTGTGGCGGGTATAAAGTGCATAGCGATAAGCTTAAACGACTCGGTGTACCTATTCACACTTCACACACTGTGGTATCGGCACAAGGTGACGAGTTTATAGAATCGGTGACCATCTGTCAGGTAGACTCAAAGTTTCAGCGTGTAAAAGGTACTGAGAAGACATTTGCTTGCGATACGCTTCTAATAGCGGTTGGGCTTGAATCACTCAACGAGTTTACCCAAGAGGCTGAAGTAGCTGGGATTCCAGTGTATGCAGCTGGTGACTCTGATGAAATTGCGGAAGCTTCTTCTGCAATGTTTAACGGTAAAATAACAGGGCTCAAGATTGCTAAAGACTTGGGTGCAAAGATAGATGATATTCCTCAAGAGTGGTATCAGAAAGCTGAAGTGCTTAAAAAACACCCGGGTGAAGTGCACCGACAAAAGTTTTCAGATGTTGAAGAGGGTGTGATGCCAGTGATCCACTGCTTACAAGAGATACCTTGTAATCCGTGCAGTACTGTATGCCCACTAAAATCGATTCAACTAAAAGATGACCCTTTGATGGGGTTGCCTCAATTTGTGAACAAATGTATCGGTTGTAATAAGTGTCTCTTGATTTGTCCTGGTTTAGCGATAACGTTAGTTGATTACAGAAAAAATAAAGAAACTCCGACAGTTACGTTGCCCTATGAGATAGGAAACTATCCGGTAAAGAAAGGTGATAAAGTGAAATGTGTTAATATA
>JAJBBL010000066.1 GCA_020532365.1 Candidatus Cloacimonadota bacterium
ATATTAGTGAATCTTATTAGTCAAAGTACAATGGACGATTTTTTCGAAGGGGAAGGGACAGAGTTGTCACCTTATGAGGTATCCACATGGTACCATATGAACTTATTAAGAAACCCAATAATGCTAAACAAGAGTTTTGTGCAGACAAACAACATCAATCTAAACGTGTTACCATATACCTACAACGATAGATGGGACCCAATTGGCAGTATAAATGAACCGTTTGCAGGATACTATGATGGAAACGGGTATGTTATAAGCAATCTCCAAAGGGTAAGCGGTACGCCTGGAAATTCTGGTTTATTTGGTGTAGTGAAGAATGCCACTTTTATTGATGTTTCTCTTAATAACTTTAACGTTTCTGGCCAAGAAAATGTAGGAACCTTAGCTGGTCTCTCGATAGACACTCACACTAAAAACGCTTCAGTTAGTAATTCGGCAGTATCAGGCTCCAAGAATATAGGGGGTTTATATGGTAAAGTTGAAAGGAAGAACGTCTTTGCTGATAACTCTGCGATAAAAGGAGTTACTGTTGAGAATACCTCAGTTACAGGAAGCTATTCAGATAAAGAAAACATAGGTGGTGTCATCGGCTACTGCTCTATAGACGTAAGTAATCCAAATTATAACTATAATCCTATTTATATCAGGTTGAATGATATAGTAGTTGACGGTATTACTCTGAAGGGAACTAAGAATGTTGGTGGAGCAATCGGCTACGCTTACAATACCTATATAATAGGAAACGGAACTCTGGATCATAGTATAGCTGCAAGTAGTATTGAAATAGAAGGCCAAGAAAATGTCGGTGGTGTTATAGGCTACTATCAGACGAGATCACGAAATTTGCCGTCATCACCGAGCTTGGGAGTTACATTAGCTGATATAAGCGTAAGTGATGCATCTATAGAGGCTACCTCAGCTAACAACGTCGGTGGTGCCATAGGGCATGTGAACAACGCAGATATCAAAAAATGTGTAATTACGGACTTGTCTATAGAAATAAATAACTCTGAAAACATAGGTGGTTTAATCGGGTATCAGTTTGGTTCAATAATAACCTATTGCTCTGTAGAGGGTGGGATAGTTGGCGAAGCTTCAGAAAATATAGGTGGATTGATAGGTTATGGAAAAAATAATCGTGGTAGTTCTTATAACATTGAAGATTCCTCGACACACATTGAGATAGGTATATTTGGTGACTCCTCTAATATCGGTGGTCTTATGGGCTTAGGCTATAAAGGGGAGGTAAATAAGTGTTCTTCACAGGGCTCAATATATCGAACTCATAATATAGGTACAGTGAACAATGTTGGCGGCCTAATTGGTACAGGCACTTACAGTTTTGGTTTGAAAGAGTGTTTTGCAGCAACTCATATTAAAGCTAATCATCGACTTGGTGGATTAGTGGGTAACTTAACAGATACAGCATCAGATACCTTTACGAGCATTATAGACTGCTATGCGACAGGCAATATTGAAGGGAAGACTAATGTTGGTGGCTTAGTGGGTTACCTTGGATGTAGAAGCGAAGTCTCGAATTCATATTCTATAGGTAAAGTAACCGGTTCTTCAAACGTCGGCGGCTTAGTCGGTAACTCTGATGGTGGCGGAAATAAAATAGAAAACTCCTATTGGGATATAGTTACCTCCTATAAAAATGTATCATTGAATGGAGATATAGGCGAAGGTCTGATGACAGTCGATATGGTAAGGGATAATTCTGAATACACTGACTGGAACTTCTATAACGTATGGGCAATGGAAGATTATACCACTTATCCGTATCTACAATGGCAAGATGGGCCTGGTGTCCATAACTATCCTAAGCACGGGCACCACAAGGTGTATAAGGGTAGAACGGTCTATTGGGAATCGTTCCCCGTACTACTGTATAATGGTATCGACTTTGCTGAAGTATTAGAGCCGCTAACCAATATAGAGGCTCTAAGTACAGTGTATGCGCAAAGTGATGTTACAAGAGTTTGGGAAGATACCCAGTGGAGTGGAATCTTGGACTTCGTTAAGACTGGTGGTTATAAGTTAGAATTCGTAGATGATGAAGAGTATGAGCTCATTGTCCCTGGGACTGCGATAAATTACGACAATACGACGGTAACATTGAGTCCAGAACCATATGTTAATTGGGTAGGTTATTGGATTCCTCAGCCTCAACACGTCTCAGACGTTTTTAATGATCCTGCGTTTGACTATGTCAAAGAGGTAAGAGGTGAGGGCTGGGCTATCTCACGTTCTGAATCGGGTGGAAGCTGGGGATTCAGTGTTACAAAAAAGAGCTATATGTCTTATGGTAAGATGTATGAGATAGTGACATTTAGTGACGATGATGAAGAGTTCTCATGGCCTTTACCAACAGCACCTTATTATCCTCCAGCTGATCCAACTTACCCAGTTGATCCAAAAGCCACTCCAAGTATCTTTAGCTTCAAAGACGGTCCTGACTACGAGGTCTTTAACATAGAGAGCATCGATAATGATCAAGATGTTATTGAGGTTGGTGTCTTTGCCGGCGATACCTGTGTTGGAGCGAGTGTGTTTACAGGGGAGTATCCTTTACAGATACTTGCCTATACCAACGCTTCGCATTCAGAAGAGGTAATCAGCTTTGTAGTACATCGTAGTGCTCGCGGAGAGGATAGCAATGTTCGTACAGTTGAACTATTGGATCCCGAGACAGGAGAATACTATGAAGAGGTGTTGCAGCCACAAGCTAAACGAATTGCTGCTCTGCGCTTGGGTGCGGGTGATGAGATAGAGGAGAGAGAAGAGGTTGTTAAACCTCAATTTACTCTCTCTCAGAACTACCCTAACCCGATACTGATGGGTCAAGTATCAAGGTCTTCAGAGTTAACGAAGATTGACTTCTCGCTACCAGAAGCTGCAGAGGTATCTCTGAATGTATACAATATCAAAGGGCAGTTAGTTAAAACCTTAGCCTCAGGTGAGCTATCAGCCGGAAGACACACAGTTAGCTGGGATGGCAATAACGTAAATAATCAGTCAGTAGGTTCCGGTGTCTATTTCTATAGATTAGACAACGGTAAGAAAACAATCAACCGTAAGATGTTGATAGTCAAATAGTCATATAATTAAGAGAGGGGGTGTGTTTTTACGCCCCCTTTACAGCATAGGTGATAGTTTAATATAGTTTGGAAGCCGTGGTTAATATTGACTATTTGGTGATTGCGGGGCGAGCAAGCCGGTCCCCTACAATTCGGTGGAATGTTGATGATTTATCGGGTCGAGCAAGCCGCGACCCCTACGAAATCGTTCGGGTTGAAACAATATTATTCGGTCTTGTAGGGGACGGGCTTGCTCGTCCCGCCA
>JAJBBL010000167.1 GCA_020532365.1 Candidatus Cloacimonadota bacterium
ATCTTAAGGACCTTTACGATAATATCAGCAGCTTCCAAAAAGAGCCTGAATATCTTAGAGAGATAAAGCTTGATCCACAACTCGAAGAAATGGAAAAATTGCTGAACTTAGAAGTAAAAGAGCTTGAACTTACCGTTAGATCTTCAAACTGCTTAGAGGCTGCAAATATTGAAACCTTAGGCGATTTAGTGGAGAAAACAGAAGCTGAAATGCTTAAGTATCGTAACTTTGGCAAGAAATCATTGGAAGAGATTAGAGGTCTGTTAGCTAAGTTTAACCTGAGCCTCGGAATGGATGTGAAAGCTATCCGCGATAACATTGAAAAAGCTAAAAAGAAAATGACTTAAAGGAAATGAAGTATGAGACATAAAGTTGAAGGGAGAACATTAGGTAGAGAAAAAGGACATCGCCAAGCTCTGATCCGAAACCTTGTTATTGCACTGGTAAAGCACGATAGAATCGAAACTACCCACACCAGAGCACTTGAAGCAAGAAAAGTAGCTGAAAGGTTGATCACTTACGGAAAAAAAGGTACGTTACACTCCCAACGTTTGATTTATGATGTCGTTAGAGATAGAGATTTAGTTAAAAAGGTTATGGATGAAATAGTGCCGCAACTTAATGACAGAAATGGTGGATACACCAGAGTTCTTAAAAAAGGTTTCCGTAAAGGTGATGGCGCTCCTGTATCAATTATGGAATGGGTATATCATATCCAACCAGAACCTGAGAAGAAAGATAAGGATTCTTAACTTCGGAAAGTATTGCAAAGTCTTATAAAGGCTGCCCTGCAGCCTTTTTTGTATAACTGCAGAGCTTTTCCGAACTATATGTAGTGTCTTGTATGACAACTTAGTAGAATAATTTGGAGGTAGAGTGAGAAAAGTTTTTTTCGTACTGGCTATAATTATCCTATATAGCTTATGCTTCGCCCAAAGCGAGTCATCAACCGTTGCCACTTCCTCAGCATATGTATACTCAGGTCCGAGTGGCACTGTTGACCAATTGAAAATCTATACGTATATTTGGGGCCAAGTAAGAAGCCCAGGATTATATCTTGTACCTGATAATACCGACCTGTTAACACTCATTTCATTAGCCGGTGGCCCGAATGAGAACGCTAAGATGTCCAGAGTTAGAATTGTACGTCAGACTGAAAACGGTGAAAAGATCATCTGGGTCGACCTTCGAGATTATATCGAAACCGCTGAACAAGATTTGATCCCTATTATGATGCCAGGAGATACGGTAATACTATCAGGCTCAACTTTCTATGCATTCTCCAGAGTAGCTGACTTCCTGTCAAAAGTTGTGATTGTGCTTAGTGTTTATAATATGATTGCTAACATCTCAAAATAAGAACGGATATAGGAATGGACAATAAAGTATTAAATCACCACCAGAACGTTAATGAGCAAGAAATCGACCTGATCGGTTATGCGAGGATATTTCTTAAGTATAAATGGGTTATCATCATATCAATGGTGATAGTCTCTTTAGCAACTTATCTCTATACCAGACGAGTTACACGTGTCTATAAAGCGAGTTCGAGAATACTCTTGGAAACTAAGAAACAGACCGATATTTTCTTTGCAAACCCAATGGTAAGTAACACGACGATCAACAATACCATTGAGATTATCAAAAGTAAACCCGTTTTAGAGCGTACTTACCAACTCTTGAAAAAAGAGCCTGAATTTGCTCGTTTACCCTTAGCTGCCGAAGAACGAACCAGGGTTTCCTTGAGAAATGTTGAGACTGAGAGTAAAAGAGATACCGATATTTTAACTATTAGCTACTCGTCTGAAAGCCCTTTAGAGGCTTCAATCGTGTCAAACCTCTTAGCTCAGGCGTTGATAGACCAAATAACTCAATATGAAAGGGCAGAGCTGAATAATATTCGTGACTTCTTGGAAGGGCAAGTTGAGATAGTCTCAAGTAGACTCCGAGTCGCAGAGGAAGATTTGAGGATGTATAAAATTGATCGTGGAGTCTCCTTACTGTCGGAAGAGACCAAGGGGCTAATAAGTCGTGCCTCAGATGTTGAGGCGGCTTACGAAGAGGCGCTTACACAACAAAAGATTTTGACGCAACAGATAGAATATTTGGAAAAAGAGCTTAATAAGCAAGATGACCAGTTTGTTGACGTTACCTCAATAATTACCTCCTCCATAGTTGAGCAGCTTAGAGCAGAGGTGGTTGCAATCCAAACCAGGATTACTAACCTTATTACAAAGAATGACTATCCACTTACGCACCCTGAAATAGTGCAGCTTAATAAACAGTTGGAAACTGCAAAGACTAACCTCAATAAAGAGGTGCAAAAAATTGTCGCTGTACGGAGTGGATCTGCTGATCCACTGGCATATCGAGGTAGCCTTACAGAACAGATTGCGAACGCTTTGATCTCTTTGAATATTGCCGAGTCAAAGGTAAATGCTCTCAAAAATAGCGTGGAAGATTATAACGCTCAAATGTCGCTCTTGCCCGACAAAGAGGTTGAGCTTGCGAGATTAGAAAGAAGCTTTTATATCAACGAGAAGATTCATACGATGCTGGTTGAGAAATACGAAGACTCAAAGATAGCCGTTCAAGCAAGACTGGCCAATATCAGGCTACTTGAGGAGTCCTCTATACCTGAAAATCCGATTAAACCGAATAAAAAACTTAACTATCTTGTTGGCCTTGTTATAGGGTTGGCAGTAGGAGTCTCTCTCTCTTTGACCCTTAATGCGCTTGATACAAAGATCCATACTTTGGACGATATGCAGCGCTTCGTGGAGTTACCGATATTTGGTACTATACCTAACATTAAGGTGTCAGAATCAGACCAAGAAGAGATACTTGAGCAGATGAAGAAGGCACAGGGTGAAGAGCGCTTAGAGTTATTTGAAACTCAATCTCTGATAGAAGCGAGGCTGATATCACATTATGCACCTAAATCACCGATGTCAGAATCCTATAGAACGCTTAGGACTAATATTTTGGCCAGAAAAAAAGAGGGCTCTCCAACATCTATCAGTTTGACCAGTTCCGCACCAAAAGAAGGGAAGACTACTACGATTATTAACTTGGCTATTACCTTAGCACAGACAGAGTCAAAAGTGGCTCTGGTAGACCTTGACTTGAGACGTCCAATGATCGCCAAGATTTTCAATTTGGAGAAGGATAATGGGGTTTCCGACTACCTGATTGATACTTCCTTATCGGTCGATGACATTATTAAAATGTCACCAATACCTAACTTGAGTATCGTTACAAGTGGTTATATCCCTCCAAACCCATCTGAGATTATAGCTTCGAATCGAATGGATAAACTGATCGCTGACCTTAAGGA